>JAFGDI010000047.1 GCA_016932145.1 Sedimentisphaerales bacterium | reverse complement strand
TGGAGTAAGAATCCATCACTGTCGCGCCATTTGTACCAACAAGCCCACCTACGCATAAAAACCTATTTGAATGTATAGAAATGCTTCCTTCTACAATACCTGAAGCAAAACATCCAGTTATTGTTCCATAATTATACCCACATAAACCACCAACATCACCAAAAGCCACACTGACCATGGCGGTAGAATACGAATTTCTGATCGTACCGTAATTGTAGCCACACAAACCACCAAGTTCTCCACCACCACCTATCTGCCCGGATATACTGCAAATTGATATTTTTCCACGATTACTTCCACATATTCCACCAGATAATCCACCGGCAGAACTACCTGTTATATCAATATTTTCCAATGAAAGTTTCGTAACATTGGAGCCAGAACCAAGATAGCCAAACAAACCTGCATTACCTTGAGTGTGGATAGTCAGATTGCTAATAGTATGATCATTACCATTGAAACTGCCTGCAAACTGGCTATCAGCCGCAATAACCGCCTTATCAAACACCCGCCCGGCCAGATCGATATTTTCGGTCATGATGAAATGTTTGCCATAATCGCCGGTATTGATGCCCAGGTCGATGAGGTCCTGGGCTGTGGCTATCTCGTAGGGGCTTTGGGCCGTGCCTGCACCGCCGGAGTATCGGGTTTGGCTCTGAGCTAACGAGGTTAAGGCTAATAAACAGACCAATGATACCAGAAACAGATTTCTTAATTTGACACAACTGTACATAAGTACTCCCAAAACAGTTAATTAAGTTATATAGTATTCAAACAACTCATTGGCAAAGACATGCGACCATGCTATGCGCATAACACAGGGTATATTATACTATTTTAAGCTGGAGCTACCAAGCTAATTTTGCAAAATTATATACATACACTTAGGGCGGTCAAGCCGCAGCCAAGAGTAATAAGAAACAAGAAATAAGAAATAAGCTCAGGTTTCTCGCTTCGCTCGATACTAGTTTTATTTAAATGTTCGACTGTTTGTAAATTGGTTGTTAACTCTTATTTGCCAAATTGTTACAAACGCTAAGAAAAATAAACAAGCATAAATAACAACATTCTGCAGGATAGAATTACATATACATATAGTACATGTATCTTATTTCCCTACAGGGATTTAGAAGAGCAATACTGCGATTGCGCAGCATACTGATAATTGCGATCGTTTATAGTACCAGAAACACTATATATTAATTCTTATGGTTCAGATATTCGTCCAGACTCTGGGGGTGGAGCCCATTTGATGCCGAGCTGGGGCTCATCGCTGCCAGGGGCTAGGCTCAGATGCGCCAGAAGGCCAGATTGCAGTGTTTTTTCCAGATCCAGAGGCCGATGATGGCTGAAAGCAGAGAAGCTGTCCAGCTATAGTCTATGCCGTACTTGATAAGCATGGCTTCGGTACTGAATCGCTTAAAGGCATAGCTTATGCCGAAAAAGGCCAGATTGGAAACCAGCCAGGTTCCCCCTGCCGCCAAAGCCATACGACCACCCAGGTTAAAGCCCTGAGCAAAACGAGCTTCTTTGACCAGTAAAGTAAATGGTGCCATAAGACAGCCACCCGAAAAGACCAGCAGCCAGGCCGATAACTCATACTGCATAAAGAACATATAGGCAAACAAAATGGGCGTACCAATAGCAAATGCCAGAGTCATACACAATACCGTATTGACCTTCCTGGTGAGTGCAGACCAAAAGATAAGACCGGCAACAGAGCCGCCCATAAACATCCAGTGGCAATAGCCGCCAAAGTCGAGTGGGAAACCCATTTCGCTGAGCCGCTGCGGTAATAAACTGAGAAAAACTGAGCAGGTAACAGCGGCGGGCAGCACCATTAACCATATAGGCCAGAAAGAAAGCGTTTGGCCAGTATGTTCAGAGGAGTCAGTCTTGACCTTTGCCTGAGATTCTACCGGTAGCTGAATGCGTAACAAAACGGTAAGTATCAACATGATAACAACGGCCAGCGACATAAGCCACAAGCCGGCAAAACCCATTTTGACAACCAGAAAGGCAGTGAGCCAGGCCCCTAACCCATAGCCAAACTGACCACCGATCATAAAAGTAGCGGTACTGGCCTCTGGAATAATACGGTCAAGGCCATGAACCGCCCGAAAACATTCCGGGTGGGTAAGACCGACGCCTACGGCACTAAGGCAAAACAAAAGCATAAGCCAGAAAAAGGCAGCATCGCCAACGGGGGCGAAATTGATGGCTCCACCGCAAATGGTCAATACACCGCCAATATAAATAAAAAGGGGGAAGTTCTTTCCTGCTCTGGTGTGCCCAACGGCAAGCTGAACAATATTAACCAGCAGAGAAGGTATAATGATAAGGGAGACGCTCTGGATAACGGTAATACCGAAGTGAGCGATTATGCCGGGCATTAGCGCCGGGATCATACCCATGTAACTATCGATAGAAAAGTGTATAAAAGTAAGCAGCAGAAGCTGGGGCCACTGACTCAGCTGCCCCAAATTAAAGGCCGGCTGAACAGACTGTTCCTGAGCAGGATCATTGATCATAAAAAACTCTCCCACCTGAAACTTAATAACTGGCAGTAGCAATAATACCGCCAGACCGGTAACTCCGGCCTATCAGGTAACCAGCAATATAATCAATAATAATTTTTTATGCAACAGGGAAATGGTGGTTTGGACAGGCAAACTTTTACCAGACATTTTCTGCTTAAAACTCAGAACAAAATGATTACTTTTTAAAATAACAATGGAACAGAGCCTCCAGGGTCGCTGTTCCATTATTATCAATTCAAAACACAATTCGGAAACACAAAACACAAAACGAGAATACTTGAACACTAATTAAAAGTCGTTGCGCACCAGCAGAAAAACCTGCTATACACAATGTCGTTTTGCTGCCACCTGCTTAAACTACAAGCAAATGCAACTATATGAAAATTCCCAATTCATATAAAAATCTTAATTTGTCAAAAAAAATGTTAACAGATTTAATCTGGCAACTATCAACTAATGCCCTAAAAAATCCTTTTTTTTGAAATAAAATAATATTTTTTTATATTTTCCTGACAAAGACAGCACTCAAGAGACAGGAATAGGACAATTACACCCAGCTATTAATCAGTAAGGGACATATAAAAGCATATAATTCATAAAAAATCCGCTATTTACCTGCCAGTTTAAGATATGGCACATAAATAGCGGATTATAATAAAACCAGTTAATTCAGCTTTAAGTTATCTGAAGCACACTCAGATAACCACATCAGCAGGCAGATAAAATCTTAAGAGTCCCAGGAACTGGTCATTAAAAACGAAATTTTCCTGCGGGAATTCGAGCCCGGCCATATTATTATCAATATGACTGAACATCATCTTAATATCAGCAACAAGAGTATCACCGCTTTTAATGGTTCCGGTAATACTGGCAGCCTCATCTGCAATATTATCTATAACTGCTTCCAGGATAAGGGATTCTCCAGGTCGAACGATCTCATAAAAGGTGGCTTTATTGATTTTTGCCAAAATAACCTTTTCTTTGAACTTTCGCTCGTAGCCAACGAGAATGCCGCCAGTCTGGGCCATAGCTTCGATCATGATAGAAGCTGGCATAGTAGGATAACCAGGGAAATGGTCATGCAGATGCTCTTCGGCCAGCGTGACATTCTTAAGAGAAACGGCCCGCTTACCCGGCTCAAACTCGGTAAATTTATCGATCCAAATCCAACGCATTATAAATATCGCCTGTAAAATTTAGCAGATCAGGCATTAACCTTTCCGGCAACAAAATTTATAACAGAGCCAACAGTAAACAGGTCGCTGATCTTGTTGACATCCGGATTACTTTCAAAATCGCCTAAAACCAGATGTGGCATAGAAGTTTTGAGTTTATCGATACCGGCAGCAGTGAGTTTACCACCAGAGACATAAGCCTCATTGGAAGCCAGTTCAGCCGGGAAAAGCTCTTCACGGGGAACCTTAATATCAAAAGCCTTTTCCAGATGGAAAACTATTTCTAGGAAGTCGATACTCTCAGCACCGAGGTCACCCATAAGAGTGGCACTTTCGGTTACTTCGTCATCATCAACACCCAGTGCGTCAACCAGAATTTCCTGTACCTTTTCAGCTATTTCATTACGATCCATTGACATTATCAGTCGAACCTCCGTCGGTTTGTTTTTATTGTAACTACGGCTACAGTGCCGCAAAATAATAATGTTAATCTAAATTAAGTGAGCATGAAATCAGAGGCTCATAAGTTTGTATCTTCTACGGAATTCATCTTTGAGCTTTGCATCGATATCAGCGAGCTTACTATCTTTATCAGCCAGGTTAAAATGTCTGAGCTCTAATCTGGCCTCAACCATAGACCTGCCCTGACAAGATCCCTCAGCAAGAAAAGAACTAGTTTGCTGACCGATAGTTTTAGCAGTAATGCTAATCTCAAGACTATTACCGGGCTTAACAAAGCTCTTGTACTTGGCATTTTTAACTTCAGCCAGGACAACCATACTATGAGAAAAGTCGCTGGAGACATGAACCAGCATTGCAGCTGCCTGAGTAAGAGCCTCAATCATCATTACCCCTGGCAAAACCGGGAAGTCGGGGAAATGGTCCGCGAGGTACTCTTCAGCGAGAGAGACATTTTTAACGGCCTTGAGAGATTCTCCAGCCTTAAGCTCAGTTATCTTGTCAATAAGTACAAATTTCATTTTTTACCGCCGGAACAACCAGCCAATATTACCTTAAGTAATTCAAATAACTATATTTACGCCCGACAGGAGTCGAACCTGCGACCTTCGGTTTAGGAAACCGACGCTCTATCCAGCTGAGCTACGAGCGCATAAGCTTAACAAGAAGCTCATATCTGTAAATACAGAATTAGGAAAGTTAACTGAAAAGAGGTCAAAAGTCAAGAGTTAACTTAGATTAAAACTGTATGTCATAGCAGATAAAGCGAGTTATAACCTTATATTTTCAATTATCTTACACCAAATTTATGAACAGTCAGATGATGATAGGTCTGGCTGGGCAAAAGTAATGTAGTGGGGAATTCAGGGCGATTCGGTGAATCAGGATAATGCTGAGTTTCGAGACATACCCCCCCGAATTTATTAAGTGGCTTGCCGTTGCGGTCTTTTACTGAGCCATTCATCCAGAAGGCGGTATAACATTGAACTCCCGGCTGATTAGTGCTGACATTCATAAAACGACCAGTATCTGGCTCAAAGAGTTCAGCAGCAGGAGCTAATTCGCAATTGGGCAGGTCAGAATCACAGCCCTTAGAGCGGATCACAAAATTATGGTCATAACCAAAAGGCAGCTTATCAATGTCCTTGCCAATCAATTTAGGCGAGGTAAAATCATATTCCGTTCCGGCAACCGGTATCAGTTTGCCAGTAGGGATGAGATTGTCATCAGGCTGGGTGTACTTATCACAATAGAGTTTCAGTTCATGGCCACAAATATTACCATTGCCCGCCCCGGCGAGATTCCAATAACTATGCTGAGTCATATTTACCACTGTTGGTTTATCGGTAATGGCGAAATACTCCATGCGCAGCTCATTGTCGTTATTAAGAGTGTAAGTTACAGAAATATCGAGATTACCTGGATATCCCTCATTCATATCTTCATCAGTCAAAGTAAGCTGAAGAGCAACAGCATCACTGCGAGTGAGCATTTGAGCATCCCAGAGTCGTTTATCGTAACCGACCTTACCGCCATGCAGAGAGTTAGGGCCATTATTGATAAACAGTGAATAATCTATGCCATCTATGGAGAACTTTCCATTTTTAATACGATTGCCATACCTGCCGATAATAGCTCCAAGATAGTATCCTGCGGAAAGGTAAGGCTCAGAAGTATATGCCTGATAGTCGGCTAATCCAAGCTGAATATTGTCGAGTTTACCATGCTTATCCGGCGTGTTCATTTCTACAAGAATACCGCCGAAATTGGTAATTTTAGCAGAAAGGCCATTATCATTAGAAAGTGTAAAAAGTTCTACCGGTTTGCCATCAGCCATAACGCCAAATGATTCACTTCTTATTTCCATATTATCCTCTTATATTACATTTCTTATTCTGTACAAATGTTATGTTTATTTCGTTTTAATACACTTTTGATCGATTCAGTCGCCTTTCGTGGGTCGTCTTGGGCAGTGATCGCCTGACACACACAAACGGCATCAGCCCCGGCATTAATAGCCAGAGCGGCATTATCAGCGGTGACACCACCAATAGCAACGATCGCCCCCTGATAGAGTTTCCTGGCAGCCGAAATAAAATCTGTTCCAGTTTGCGGCACTGAAGGCTTTGTAGCACTGCCGAAAATGGATCCGATACCAATGTAGTCAATATTTTCATGTCTGGCCTGGGCAACCTCGTCAAGATTATGGCAAGTTCTGCCTAAAATGGCGAATTGTCCCATAATACTTCTAGCCGCTAATGGCGGGAGGTCATCCTGCCCCAGATGTACACCATCAGCCCTGGAGGCCAGGGCCAGGTCAGAGCGGTCATTAACGATAAAAAGAGCATCGAACTCACGACAAAGCTCAGCGATCAGCAAAGTTGTATCAAGAGTCTGCTGCCCGGCAAATTCCTTCTGCCGATATTGGATACAATCAGCCCCCCCGGCCAAAACGGCCTTAGCGGTGTCGATTATGTTATGCCGGCAATACTCCTCAGTGAGAATTACATAAAGGGCGACCTCAGAAACCCTGCGACGCTGAAAGGATGCAAAAAGCATTTTTTCGAGATCATAGCATTGATATCTTAGCTGTTCAATACCAGATGCGACAATTGGATATGAAATTTTGGCAAATTCTTCGATAGCCCGAAGTGCCTCAGAAACTCTGCAAGTAGCAGCAGTCAGCACAGAAAACAGACTCTGGCGGCTAGCCTCACTATCAAGAGTGATAGCGGTTCCGACATCGCCGGGCGTGTTTCTCTGTTGCAGTCTGGCCTGAGCTGGAATAAGGTCAATAAGCCGGGACAATTCATGCCTGACCACCTTAGTACGGGCAGTTAAGTCTTCATTATCAATTATAAACCGGCAATATTCTTCCATTACCCGCAGCCCTTCCCGGCAGCGGTTGTAGTTGGCATCAATTATCCTTAATTCATTATTCATATAAGTACCTATAATAACTAAATTATCAATTCTGTCACGAAATAATTATTAAGTACCTTAGTACGCCGGTCAGAGTCCTTCGAGCGTAATTTGTTAAAATATAACGGTTATAGCGGTAAGTTTCCGGAAATAATCGGTATAACCGTTAAGTCATACCTCGTAAAAAAAAGAAATACTATTAAAAATCAATTGTCAGCTCAAAACGGTCTAATCCTCTGCCGATAATACGGTTGAGAGAGTCTTTTTAGAAGAAAGTTATTAAGTAAAAAAAAAGATCGAAAAGAGAACAAAATGGACCAAGTGACAGAAAAAGAGATACTGCCAGGGGCTGCCAGTGAGGAGGGCAAGATCGTACTTGATATGGAGGCGATCTCACTGCTAACCAGGAACAATTGGCTGTTCAGCAGATTTGACATTGATGAGCGAGTATATATATTTCACTGGCCCGAAACTGGCGAGAAATGCGAGTTATTTGTAGTTGGCGACGACGATATGTTCATTTCGGCGAAGGAAATGCGTGAGAAGATCCCCCAACTCCAGGAGAACATAGACAAGCTGTCATTTACACCCCTCAATTCCAGGACTTTAGGCAATTACGATGGCGTGAGTAAACTGGAGCTGGTAATATCACATCCTGATGACATTGAACATGATCTGTTTTTTATAACTTTCTCTACACTGAATTATCTGACTGGCGGAAGTGGTTTTAACTTCATTGCCCAGGATAATGCCTCAGACACTATTTACGACCTTAAAAGATTCAATGTTGAAATGAATACGGTAACAGATGACGAATCAGTTCGCTTCCAGAATTTCTGGCAAAAGCTGACACCATTTTTGGAAATATTTATGACCCGGTCAGCTAACCTGTCAGTTCAGAATCGCATGTTAAAATTACTGGGTGACCAGGCTCAGGATTCTACTAATGAACTATATAATTCGTTGCAAAATCTGCTAAAAGGAATGGCCGAAAAAGTTGGTGTAAGACCTGATTATTCGTCAATAGAAACTAATGATTATGTTGGTTTTTGTAATGTATTGATCGATTCTTTTCACAAGCGTAGGTTCTTCCGGGAAACAAGCAAAGAAACCGAGAAAAGTGAAAAGATAGCCCTGCCTAACAGCTATTATCAAAAGCTCAAAGACCCGGCTAATTACCCCGTTCCTAACAAAAAGGCAATGCAGGTATATTTCATTTCCTGCCGGGAAGACACCGATTATGAAGAGCTGGTTGACTCAATAAAAGAAGATCCGGCACTGACAGCCAAAATACTCAAACTGCTTAATACGCCCATGTTTCGCACCTCACATTCGATATCGAGCATAAGCATAGAAGCATTGAGCCTGCTGGGTCTGCCACGAATAAAAGAAATAGCCCTGAATGTAGCCATTAATTTCAGTGACTTTGAAGTTCAATGCGAATCATTCAATTATAAGACATTTTATCAGAATTCACTGGCCTGTGCTATAGCGGCAAGGAATATTACCAGTTATGTAAATAAGACCTGTCCGGGTAAATCGCTGTTTACCCCGGAACAAGCCTATACAGTCGGCCTGCTGAGCCAGGTTGGCAAGCTGGCATTTGCCTCAGTTTGTCCTCAGGCGTACAATCGCATGTTAAAGGAAAACACCGACTGCGGCGGTCAGGAATTATGTGAAATGGAAAAGAAAGAGTTTGGCATTGACCACTGTGAAATAGCCGCTGACATGCTCAGCGAATGGTCTTTCGCCGAATCATTCTGTAAGGCCATCAGATACCAATATCAATACCCAGACAACCAGACCATATTTAAGGACGATATAGTAGCCAGTGCCCTGGCCAGTAAATTGAAGGCAGCGAGTTTCATGCTCCGCTGGAGTAATGCGATAAGTGCCACGATCAATTCGCGTGAAATGGCAAAGAAGCAGGTCATTTCAACTCTGGATAAAGCCGCAAAGGATTATGGCATCTGCCCGGGCAACTATCACATGCAGTCAGTCGCAACGCAAAAAGAATGGCGAACAATGAGAACTGTAATGGAAATCTGAGATTGAAAGCCAAATATCAATTATTAAAACCTTCAGGACCAAAAAACCTGAAGGTTTTTTTTATTAATCCACCAATAATGTACCGCGAAATAAAGAATCAGTCTATCTAACTGTATAGTAATGATTTACGACAGCACAGCTTTAACAGACACTAAAAACAGATATTTCATAAGGTAATAAAATACAATATGTTATGACACTGGAGTTTTTTCTCTTTGCCAGTGCGAGTTTCTAAGTGGTCGGATTTAGTAAAAAAATGGGGAAGAAGGGTATCTTTTCGTTTGGAAAGAGATTTGGAGCATGCCATAATAAAATGAGAGAAGGCAGAGAGATACATGCAAAAGCAGATAGCAATCTGTCGCAAAAGAGTTGGTTATTGAGAAAAGAGATACTTGCAAGAAGGTAATATATCACTATGAAACTATCAGGTTATTTCAGAATTGTAGCAATAATTATATTTATGTCAGTAACACTAGTCCAGGGACAGACCTATATCAACATTTCTGATGCCAGTCAGACTTACAGCAATCTGAATAATTATAATGTTACCATGACAGGCAATTCTGAGCTTCATCTGACAGCGGCTAATCCTCTGACCAGCAGTACGATCAATTTGAATTCTTCAGACAGTTGGCTATTTCTGGAATATGTCAAGCCCTCAGTTGCTATCTCAAACTATCTCAGTCAGGTTAAGGTCAATGGTGCAAATGCCATAAATAATAGTAATGTACGGGTAACGCAGTATATTAATGGAGCGGTAATAATCCCTCATAGCCCCAGCTTCAAGCCGTTAGAAGTACATAATTCCTATAATTGCAGCGGCACAGCTATGTCACTGGGATTATACACTTATTACACCGGCAGTAGCTTAGGCTCTTATGACAACAATATCAGTTCATTCCGGCTCAAACGGGGCTATATGGCCACCTTTGCCAATAATATAAACGGAACAGGTCCCAGTAAGGTATTCATAGCTCAGGATTCCGATCTGATAATGAATATTATGCCGGAGAAGCTGGACAATGAGGTATCGTTTATCAGAGTATTTCCCTGGCGTTGGGTGAACAAAAAAGGCTGGTGCGGAAGTGACTCTGGTGCATTTTCCTCGCTGAACTGTTCCTGGTATTATAACTGGGACAATGCCGCCAATTCTACCATTGATGCTGAATATGTGCCGATGCGGTCAAAGAGATGGTGGAATTCCTGGTCCAATATAACCAGCAAAACTAATGCAACGCATGTATTAGGATTTAATGAGCCAGAATCTCTGGATCAGCATAGTGACGATGGCGGGGTAATAACCACTGATAATGCCATAGAAATGTGGCCGAACCTGATGGCCTCGGGCTTGCGTATCGGCTCACCAGCAACAACTGATGGCGGTCTGAGCTGGTTATATGAGTTCATTGATAAAGCCGATGCACTGGATTATCGTGTTGATTTTGTGGCTATACATTTTTATAAGGGCGGCTGGAACGCTACTCAGTTGTATAACTGGCTGCATGACATACATGTCCGAACTGGCAGACCATTATGGGTTACAGAATTCAATAATGGAGCTAACTGGACATGCTGTGAGCCTACTCTGGAGAGTAATGCTACTACAATAGATTCATTCCTGACAGTTATGGATAATGCTCCCTTTATAGAGCGTTATGCAATTTATAACTGGGTGGGTGCAACGCGAATGATGATTAATGATTCCGGGGCAATCACCGCCGCGGGTGCAATATACCGCGACAATGTTGCGCCTGCGGCTTTTAATTCTATACCAGCTGATGGCTCAGGAAGAAGCACCTGGTATAAGTTCGATGACAATACCAATGACTCACTGGGTTATGGTAATCATGCAATTGCCAAGGGGCAGCCGGTTTATACTACCGGGCGTTCCGGCAAGGCTATGGCCTTTGATGGCAACAATGACTATGTAGTCGTGCCTTCACACCTGGCTGGCGGCAAAGATTTCAGTTTTGCAGCCTGGGTATATTGGAATGGGTCAAGTCAATGGCAGCGTATCTTTGATTTCGGCAGAAATACCAATGCTTACATGCTGCTTACCCCCCGATCAGGCGGCAATACGCTAAGGTTCACTATAACTCAAAACGGCAATGGTGCTGAGCAGAGAATTGAACGGAGTACACAACTGGCAACCGGCTCGTGGCAGCATGTTGCAGTTACGCTCAATAGCAGTACGAATAATGCCCGTATGTATGTAAATGGCTCACTGGTCTCATCGGGTACAATAACTCTTGACCCATCAGACCTGAAAGCCATGAATTGTTATTTAGGTAAAAGTATGTTTGCCTCTGACCCATATTTTAACGGCAGATTGGATGATGTGCGAATTACCAACTATGTACTCAGTGCTGCTCAGGTCGCAGCTCTGGCAAGTAGTTCAACTGCTAATACGGCTCCAGTGTTTGTCACTGATCCGTTAATAAAAGATGATGCTGAGGTTAACAGATATTATCAGGAGAGTCTGTCATTTGATGCCGGAGATCTTAATACAGAAACCAGACCTGCCTTTGCCAAAGTGAGCGGTCCTGCGTGGCTAAATGTCGGCTCTGGCGGTGCAATATATGGCACACCCGGCATAACTGATCTGGGACAGAATTCGTTCAGGATAAAGGTTACTGACTCATACGGGTTATTCAGTGAAGTTGACATGCTGGTCAATGTTAATGGCTTTGGACCGGAAATGAGATACCCGTTTGACACTAATGTTACTGATATAATTAATGGCAATAATGGCACAGTGTATGGTTCACCAGTATATAACAGCGGCAAAATCGGCAATGCTATCGATCTTGATGGTACCGATGACTATGTAACACTGCCTGCCATATTCAATGATACTACAGACTTTACCTTTGCCGCCTGGTTATACTGGGAGGCCAGCAGTTCATGGCAAAGAGTTTTTGATTTCGGCAGCGGGACAAATGCCTATATGTTCCTTAGCCCTCGTTCTGGCTCTGGCACTCTGCGATTTGCCATAACTACCTTTGGCGCAGAAGAGATCATCGAGAGAAGCAGCCCCCTGCCTCTGAACCAGTGGACACATGTTGCTGTAACACTTAACGGTTCAACAGGCAGCCTTTATGTTAATGGCTCTCTTGCAGGGACAAATATCGCAATGAAACTGCGTCCTAAGGACCTTAACGCAACCAAATACTATCTGGGTAAAAGCCAGTTCAGTTCAGACCCATACTTCAATGGCAAAATAGACGATCTGCGAATCTACAACTATGCCCTGCCGGCCAGTTCGATAATTAAACTCGCTGGTGGCACAGCTAATACGGCCCCGTCTTTTTACAGCAGCAGCATAAGCAGTAACGATGGTCGGGAAGATAAAGCCTACACTGAGAGTATAATTGCAAAGGCAGGTTATTATGGCTTTGATCTGGAAGGCGACACTCTGACATACAGCAAGCTATCCGGGCCTGACTGGTTGGCAATGGCTGGCAATGGCGCATTGTCTGGTACGCCTGCTAATAGTAATGTTGGCCAGAATATTTTTGGTATAAAATGTCAGGATGGCTCTGCTCTTAGTGCAACTGCAACGCTGAATATTAATGTCGCAAATATATTTTCAGGAACAGAGGGTCTGGCCGATTTTGTGGGTCTGGCCCAATATTGGGGCATTAGCAACTGCGAAGCTGGCCTGCCCTGTAATAGCGCAGACCTTAACGAAGATCAACAGATAGATATTATCGACTTAGAGATATTAGCCCAAAAATGGCTTCTGGATTGATTTATGACCAGATGAGTAAATTTCTGGCAGAAATTTACTGCATATTGAATTGGAGCAGCCAGAGATCATCCTTTTGTCTGGTCAGGGTAAGCTCGCCGCTGTACTGCCTGCCCAACAAGGTCACTGAAAGCGAATCCGGCAGAGAATGGCCAGCAATTAAGTCATTGTAGCATTGGTACTGACCTGAAGCATAGATCTGCACCCGACCGCGATCGCCGGATATATCACCCTCATAGGTAAGATATTTCAGACGATGATCAAAGATACGACGACATGGCAAAGGCTCAGCAGACCAATGATCCGGTTCTTTGTCAACCTGCCAGGTGAGCAATACCTCACCCAGTCGCAGCATAAGGTCCCAGTGTATGCCAGTATTGGTAGTATGTTGTTGTATAACAAAATCAGAAATACTCATATCAGACAATCCAGCGGCAAAAAAACTATTTCAAAGGTAATAATGAGAATAACTGGTGATTTTTAAGCCACCAGGTAAGGTCAGCATAATAATATACTGCTCCATATTGGTTATGCAGACATTTAAGGCGTTCCATTACCTGCTCATATATCTCATTTTGCAGCTCATCGGGGAAATCGCGACAATAAAAAATGCGACAACCGGCGGTACGGCCTTCGTACATAGAACAACCGGCTTTGTCTCGATAGATACACTTATCTTCATCAAGAGAGCCAAAAGGCTTAATACTACGGCTGAAATGGAAAAATACCAGCATTTCCAGGGTTGTAGCATAAAGGCGATGGCCATAAGAGCCAAAATCACAGCAACGACCGCAACTATTACAATCAGGCATAACAGATTCGATATAACCGGCTATATCCTGATATATTTCATTTACCTGCTGAATGATCTCCTGGTCTTCCAGATGGGCCTTGATCCATTCCAGAGCCTGCTGATGCACAGGACGGGCCATCATAAGAGGGGAAAGGTCACCATCACGAATAGTCTCAATATCGTCTATATTGAATAGTCGGCCGCGGTTCATGCCAGGACAGTCATCAGCAGCGTTCTGCCAGGAATTCTTATTGGTCAGATTACTCTTCCAGAATGGCCAGGTCCGACATTGCAGCGGTCTGGCTTTATAGACTTCACAGTATTTCCCCCCTTCTTTACGACGGGTAAGGAAAATACAATCATTACTGGGCTTTTTCTCTTTGAGAGAATACTTCAGGCTGACCCTGCGACAATAAATGCCCTTAAATTCATCGACAGTAACACCAATCTCATCTGCCAGAGCAGCTATCTCGGAGGAATTAACCCAGACATAACCCTCATTGGGCCCTGAACAACAGCCGCCACACCCCTGGCATTCAAATGCCAGACCATCTATATACCATTTATCTTTTAGCATGGAATAATTCTACAGAAAAAGGACAATAATTCAATAATTAACTACAGAAAGTTCCGCCGGGTGAGCAGCGATATGAAATCGGGATTTCGGTGTACAGTAACCGTCTGCCCTGCTATAGGACAAAGCGGGGTCATATACCTGTACACTTACAATTTGATCTCCCCGGCGTAAGGGTCTAAAGGTCGTAGATCATTTTAAAAAGATCAAGGCCCTGAGGAGTTAACCACAGGGCCTTGTTAAAAGTTGGCGGCGACTTACTTTCACGCTCACGCACTATCAT
>JAFGDI010000046.1 GCA_016932145.1 Sedimentisphaerales bacterium | reverse complement strand
TATTGCCCAGGGCGAAGATATAGATGTAATTGAGATAGACGGTGCCAGTAACACCGGCGTAGAAAATATCCGGGAACTCAGACAAAACGCTATATATAAACCGGCTCGTGCCAGATTCAAAATATACATCATTGACGAAGTACACATGCTCTCTTCAGGAGCGTTCAATGCCCTGCTCAAAACCCTGGAAGAACCGCCGGCCCATGTAAAGTTCATATTTGCAACTACAGAATCAAATAAAATACTGCCTACCATTCTCAGTCGGTGTCAGAAATTTGATTTCCGTAATATCAGTATAAAGGAAATCGCCGGACATCTTACCAATATTCTCAGCTCGGAAAATGTGCAGGCAGAAGATAAGCTCATACGACGGATCGCCCGTCTGGCTAATGGCTCAATGCGCGACGGTCTGAGCTTGCTCGACCAGATACTCAGTATGGCTCAGGGCACGCTAACCCTCGCCATGCTCAACGAACTGCTGGGCACTCCTGACCGGGAACGGGTAATTACCCTTACCGATGCAATTATCGCCGATAATGCCGGTCTGGCTCTGGAACTGACAGATAAAGCATTACTTGATGGCCTGTCACTGGAGCAGATAGCTGACAGCTTACAATCTCACTTCCGCGACCTCATGGTTATACGCTCTTGCGGCGTTGATACCGAGCTGGTTGATGAAGTTGATACCGATACACGCAAAAAAATGGAAGAACAAAGCCAGAAGTTTGATAATCAGGCTCTGGTCTATTACATAACCGTAATGGAAGAGCTTAAACGCATGTTACGCTCCGGGCTAAGCGGCAGGTCAATACTCGAAGCAGCTATAGTACGGATTTGTGCCGCCGACCGGTTCAGCGACACTTCCTCACTTATCAAAAAACTACAGGATCTGCCTGCCTCAGCGCCATCTGGCCCCGGTCAGGCACCTGTCATGCCAGCAGCCCGAACCTATAACCCCGGCTCTGCTGCCGGGCCGTCGCCTGTTCAGGCCAAAACTGCTTCTGCTCCAAATACATTCTCTGCCAGGCCCAATACCAGTACTGTCAGTCCGACAACTGCCGGCCCGTCAAACAGCCAGCTTAATGTTCCAGAGACGGTCACGACACCATGGCTCATTGAAAACTGGCCCGGGGTGCTAGATATCGTACGCAAAGGCAGTGCTAATCTGGTACGATACATTGCCCCGGCTGCCGTCGGCAGTATTCAGGGTGATAAACTGACCTTGATATTCCCGCCTGATAAAGCCGGACTGATAACCGCTATGTCAAATCTTGAGGCAGTAAAAGTCGGTCTGGAAGCAGCTCTGGGCAAAATACTCAATATGAAAATATCTCTGCTTACTGAGTGCAATGCTGAGCAGTTAAAAAAAAACGGTAAAGCCCCTGCCGTAGTAGTGCCTGGCGCTCGACCCAGTCAGGAAGAAAACAATGCCGCTGCCTGCGACCAGAATGTCAAGCTGGTACTTGAACATCTGGGCGGGCGAATAACCAATATTGAAAAGATAATCGAATAGTTCGGCAGTGTCGGGCAGGTTTTTCTGCCGGGCTAAGCAAGGATGGAATTTATGTTTAATTTCGGAAATATCGCGGGAATGATGGGCATGCTGCCCAAGATAAAAGAAAATATGCAGCAGTTACAAGACGAGATGAAGTTCATCTCAGCAGAAGCTGCCAGCGGCGGCGGAATTGTAACTGCCAAAGTTAACGGTAAACTGGAGCTGATCGACCTGAAGATCAACCGGGACATCCCCGGCGTAGCAGACGACCTGGACATGCTCGAAGATCTGGTTAAAGCTGCTGTTAATATGGCCGCCCAGAAAGCCCAGGAACAGGTCAGGGCTCGCATGGCCGGAAAGTTCGGCGATATGCCCGGCATGGACCAGCTCCTGAGATAATACCAGCAGGTTTTTACAGGTTAACTTTTATGAATATTCATACAGACAGTATCAATAAGCTCATGGCAGAATTTGCCAGATTGCCAGGCATTGGCACACGCACTGCCGAAAGACTCGCTTATTATGTACTTAAACAACCTGTCGATGAAGCCATGAAACTTGCTGAAGCTATCAGTGATGTTAAGACCAGGATCAGATATTGCGAAAGATGCTTTAATCTCAGCGAAGAACCTCTGTGCAATATATGCCGGAACCAACAGCGAGACCATAGCATTATCTGTATAGTCGAACAGCATAAAGACCTGATAAATCTGGAAGAAACCGGCAAGTGTAACTGGGTTTACCATGTCTTGCTCGGGCATCTGGCACCACTGGAAGGGATCACCCCTGACGACCTCACTATTGACGCTCTGATCAAGAGGGTCAGAGCCGGGAATATCTCTGAGATAGTTATGGCCACAAACCCAAACCTTGACGGAGATGGCACTGCCCTGTATATAAGCTCGCTGCTTAGTGGATTAAAAGTTAAAATTACCAGACTGGCACGCGGCCTGCCTACCGGCGGCAGTATAGAATTTGCCAATAAAGAAGTTCTCTCTGAAGCTATTACCAGAAGAATTTTAATGGATTAAAAGGATCTCAGACGCTTTAATTGTCGTCCCTGATATAAAATGCGATTAGATATATCTCAACAACTCAAGACTGAACAACGCATGATGCTGGCTCCCAGAATGATCCAGTCAATGGAAATTCTCCAACTGCCCATGCTCGCCCTGCAGGAAAGAATTCAGCAGGAATTGCTCAGTAACCCAACTCTGGAACTGGAAGAGCCTGCCGACTTTGTCAGCTCACTCGATCAGGAAGCCCCTGATTCTTATGACGATATTCACGACAGTGAACGAGATCTGATAGTTAAAGACGATAACGAAAAAACTGATTCCTATGAAAGATTAGCCGGTCAGGCGGAAGATTTTTCTGAATATCTCGACCGCAGCGAATATGTCGGCAAACAGAAAAACTCTGACGACATTGACCGCAAACTCGATGCCATGGGAAATACCGCCGCTCCTGGCAAAAACCTGATCGACCATCTTAATGACCAATGGGTGTTTATTGAATGTGATGACCTGACACACAAGATTGGTGCAAAAATAATCGAACTGATCGATAATAATGGCTATCTCTCTGTCGAGCTACCCAAAATACGCGAATATCTCGATGTTACTGTAACTGACCAGCAGCTCAACGATGCCCTGAAGCTGGTGCAAACGATGGAACCTGTCGGCGTTGGCGCACGCGACTTTATCGAATGTCTTACCATACAGCTAAAGGCCGACAATAAAGAACACAAACTGGAACTACAGATACTCCACCACTATCTCAAGGAAATAGAGCTTAACCATTACCCGCAGGTTGCCAAAGCTCTCAAATGCTCGGTTGAGTCTGTGAAAAGTGCCATTAAAAACATTTCGCGACTCGACCCGCGGCCGGGCCTGCAATTCAGCAATGTCCAGTCCAATTTCATAACTCCTGAAATAATTGTCGAATATGATGAAGACAACGACACTTACTCTGCCAGACTCTCTGATGGCAGCAACCCCATATTGAAGATCAATAGCGATTATGCCGACCTGCTCAAGAGCAGACATATTGCCGCCAGTGACCGCGATTATCTCCGTAAAAATGTCCGCTCCGCCGAATGGCTCATTGACGCAGTACAACAACGCAAAGCCACGCTGCTCAAAGTCGTAAATATCGTTCTCAAAACCCAGAGGGAATTTTTCAGCTCAGGTCCGCAGGCTCTCAAACCCCTGCCCATGATCGATGTCGCCGCCGAACTGGGTATTCATGTCGGCACCGTCTCACGCGCGGTCTCTGAAAAATATATGCAGACCCCTTCTGGCATATTCCCCCTGCGTTATTTCTTTACCAGCGGCAAAGAAAGAGCCGACGGCGAAACCATAAGCTGGGACGCCATTCGCGCCAAAATGCAGGAACTTATCGATAACGAAGATAAGAAAAAACCACTCAAAGACGAAATTATCGCCGATATGCTCCTGAAACTCGATTTCAAGATATCAAGAAGAACAGTAGCCAAATACCGCGACATAATGAACATACCACCAGCCCGAAAACGCAAACAGTTTTAAACCATAACAACAAGAATACTTTTTTACAAAACTACTATGGGTAATAGTATCACAATAATCAGTAAAAGCGTCCGGCAGACCATTGAGCTGGGGAACCTTATTGGCAAAAACCTTCGCCCCGGCACAGTCATATCTCTGGCTGGCAATCTGGGAGCGGGTAAAACCCACCTCATCAAAGGCATCGCTCAGGGACTCGATGTGCCTGACTATCAGGATGTTACCAGTCCAACCTTCACACTCATGAACGAATACGAAGGACGACTCATGATCTATCATATCGATGCCTGGCGACTCACCGGCTCTGGCCAGTTAGAAGCCGTTGGCTTCGATGAGCTCTGTTCTGGGCCTGCCATTGTTCTGGTGGAATGGGCCGACCGAACCAGCTCAATCGTCGATTCCTACGATCCAATCCATGTCGTTATTGAGCATGTAGATGAAAATACCCGGAAGATTATCATATCTGACCTGCCGGAAAATCTAGTCCAGGCTCTCGCTACCGCCTGAACAGCTATCTTTCCCGACAATGCTATCCAGGTCATCTAAGAGGAAATACGGGCTAATACCTATACCGCCCAGTATTATATCTCCTGTGTACTCAACTGCATACTCATAATCATAACCCTTTTTCAGAGCTGCAAATGTAACGGTGCAATTAGCTCGAATTGCATCGCTGCCGGTGGGCTTACCAGTATCAGCATCAAGGCCAGAGGGTATGTCGATCGCCAGAATAGTTCTTACCTCACTGTTTACCATGTCAATTATCTGGCCATAAGGTTCGCGTAATTCGCCTGATGCCCCGGTTCCCAGCATAGCATCAACCACCAGGTCGGCATGTCTGAGCTTCTTTTCCAGCTTAGTTATAAAACTGCTGGCCGAACCTTCCTGGTACTCAGTTATTGCCATACCCATATTTCGACATATAT
>JAFGDI010000045.1 GCA_016932145.1 Sedimentisphaerales bacterium | reverse complement strand
GGAGATCATCGGCACCCTGCTCCTGACCTTACTGGCAGTGCTGATCTCTGTTCCCTTAGGCGTTATCTCCGCTGCTTATCTCATAGAATACGCCGGCGATAACCCGGCAATCCGCCTTATCCGCATCTGCATTAATACACTGGCCGGCGTACCAAGTATAGTATATGGCCTGTTTGGCCTGGCCTTTTTTGTAAACTATGTTACGGGCGAACCTTGTATTCTCTCTGCCGCAATGACCCTGGCCCTGCTTATCCTGCCGGTGATCATTCGAGCCAGTGAAGAGGCGATAAAGTCAGTACCCCAAACATATCGTGAAGCAGCTATGGGTTTAGGAGCAGGTAAATTCCGCACTTTTGTAACGGTAACCCTGCCTGCCGCCGGGCCGGGCATACTAACCGGCATAATACTGAGCCTGAGCCGGGCCGCTGGCGAAACAGCTCCTATTCTCTTTACCGGAGCTGTCGCCCTTGGACCTGTACCAGACTTCTCTGGCAAATGGTGGCTGCAATCAACCCGGGCATTATCCTATGGCTGCCACGACATTACCGTTGGCGACAAACTCGCTGCTATGGTACCTCATAATCAGTTCGGCATGGTAATGACACTGATTATCCTTGTCTTATGCCTGAATATAGCAGCCATTATAATTCGCTCTCGCATGAGCAAAAAATTAAGAGGGCATTAATAAGCCTGTAATCTTGGATAATTACAGCTACTGTAATTCTACCCGATAAGTGAAAGATAATATGATCGATACAAATACAAAAGACCAGAATAAAACGATAAAGATCGCCTGTAACTGCCAGAGAGTAACTGACAACACCGGCATATCGGAACAAAACGCCATAATAAGCGCTAAAGACTTCTCCTTTTTCTACGGAACCAAATGCGGCGTCAGCAAGATAAACATGAACATTCAGGCTGGCTCTGTTACTGCCATTATCGGCCCCAGCGGCTGCGGTAAAAGTACCTTCCTGCGTAGTATCAACCGCATCAATGACCTGATAGCTAATACCCACACCGAAGGCGTACTCTCTGTTGGCGGCCAGAATATCTATGATGTCAATACTAATCTGGTAAATCTCCGGCAGCAGGTGGGCATGGTATTTCAACGCCCTAACCCCTTTGCCAAAAGCATATATGACAATATAACCTATGGCCCGAAACTTCAGGGCATTCGTAATCGTGCCACTCTTGACAATCTGGTAGAAAAGTGCCTGCAAGATGCCGCACTCTGGGACGAAGTCAAAGACGACCTGCACAAGTCAGCCCTGGCCCTCTCTGGCGGCCAGCAGCAGCGACTATGTATTGCCCGCACTCTGGCAACCAAGCCGAAGGTCATACTTATGGACGAACCCTGCTCCGCTCTGGACCCGCTGGCTACTGCCCGTATCGAAGATCTCATCCTGAAACTTAAAGGTACTTATACTATAGTAATTGTAACTCATAATATGCAACAGGCCGCTCGGGTAAGCGACCAGACCGCATTTTTCTGCATGGGCAGACTCGTGGAATATGATATCACTGAAAAGCTATTCACCAACCCGCACGAAAAAGAAACTGAAGACTATATTACCGGCAGATTTGGATAAGAATATACTATCTGCTTAACCAAACGCCCCTGCTATCACACAATATAATATTGATAAATTGAAAGAAAATAATATGCCTAAACATTTACAGAAAGAAATAGAGAATCTCAAGAAGAGCATTTTAAATCTGGGCGCCAGGGTTGAAACTGCCGTACGAGATGCCTCGCTGGCAATCGCCAGACAAGATATTGAATCAGCCAAAACGATAATCAATAATGATGATATAATCGATGAACAGGAAGTTGACATTGAAGAAGAATGTCTTAAGACTCTCGCCCTGCATCAGCCGGTAGCCCGCGATCTTCGCTTTATCATTACTGTCCTAAAGATCAACAGTGACCTGGAACGGATCGGCGACCTGGCCTCAAACATTGCAGAACGGGCTGTTTTCCTGGCTGGCAAGCCCAAACCCGATGTATCCTTTGATTTTGTTGCTATGGCCCAGGCTACTCAGGACATGCTCAAAAAAAGCCTCGATGCCCTGGTCAATCTCAGCGTAGAACAGGCCTATGAAGTCTGCCAGAGCGATGACCTGGTTGATGAAATGAACCGCAGCGTTTACGGCATGGTACAAAAAGCCATATTGTCACACCCAGAACAGATCGAATCTCTTATTCAACTGCTCTCTGCGGCCCGATATCTCGAGCGGATCGCTGACCATACCACCAATATCGCTCAGGATATCATCTACATGATCGAAGGTCAGATCGTCAGACATAAGACAAAGTAATAATACAACTATTCATGACCGTTCACAGTGCTTACATAGATTGCAGAGTTAAATGTGAACTAAACTGTTTAGTAACAAGTAATAAGTAACAAGACACGAAGTGATGCGTAGCATAAATAAGTTGAGGTCTCGCCTTCGGTGAGGCTGTTTAAGCAGGCTTTGCCTGCAATAAAAATCAGACAGTTTCGAGCCCCGCGAGAATCGTGAGCTTATTTCTTATTTCTTATTTCT
>JAFGDI010000044.1 GCA_016932145.1 Sedimentisphaerales bacterium | reverse complement strand
CAGCGTTCACGCTGTTAATATAGCTCGTCGGCGAAGCCGACACCTTTTATTATTAACTAAGAAGTCGGCAAAGCCGCCTTTATTTGGTGTCGGCTTCGCCGACTTACTTTATTAACAGCGTGAACGCTGGACTCTGAAGGCGTGAACGCTGGACTCTGAAGGCGTGAACGCTGGACTCGTAAGGCGTGAACGCTTTAACACTGGATAGTGATATCCTGCTTGCAAAGTTTGGTTTTTTTGTGATAATACTGGGGGCTGGCAGGTTTGGCATGCGAATGTGGTCGTGTGGCTTGTCGCTGGTATCAGGAAAGTTTAAGGATGTTGTCATTATGGCAGAAGAAAAAGTTAAGAATGAGACACTGACCTCGGTCAAGGGTTTTCGGGTAGCGGCGGTTCGTGCCGGGATAAAGAGAAGTGGTAAGCTGGATCTGGGTTTGATCGTAGCTGACAAGCCCTGTGCTACAGCTGCGGTGTTCACCACCAATAAGATAGCTTCCTGTACGGTTGATATAAGTCGCAAGCATGTTGCCAATGGCAAGGCTCAGGCTGTTTTTGTTAACGCCGGGAATGCTAATGCCTGTACTGGCAAGCAGGGCGAAAAAGATGCCCTGGCTATCTGTCAGCAGGTAGCCGAGGGGCTCAATATCAAAGCTGATGATGTTATTGTCACATCTACCGGTATTATAGGTGTATATATGCCGATGGATAAGGTTAAAGCTGGTATTGACAATGCTTTAGCGAGTTTGACCGATACCGCTCAGATGGGTAGTGACCTGGCCAGTGCCATAATGACCACTGACCTGGTAGCCAAAGAAGCCTTCCGGCAGATAAAGCTGGGTGGTAAGACTGTTCGAGTCGCAGGCATATGCAAAGGCTCCGGCATGATCGCCCCGAATATGGCTACCATGCTGGGTTATATTGTTACTGATGCTGATGTTACTTCTGCCGTACTCAAAAAGGTGATGAAAGATGTTGTAGGCTGTACCTTTAATAAGGTTACAGTTGATAATCATGTCAGTACTAATGATACAGCGGTTATTATGGCCTCTGGTGCTGCGGGCAATACTCAGATAAAGAAAGACACTGACCCTGATTATGCCAAATTCCGTAAGGCAGTCTGGGAAGTTTGTGATGATCTGGCTCGTAAGATAGCAGCCGATGGTGAAGGTGCTCGGTGCATGATCTCTATTTATGTTAAGGGTGCAAAAACTGCCGCTGATGCTCACAAGGCACTGCGTGCTATCTCTGACAGCCCTCTGGTTCGCTGTGCATTTAATGGTGCAGATCCAAATTGGGGGCGAATTACCAGTGCGGTCGGTTATAGCGGAGCGGAATTCGAGGTTAATAAGCTCATTTGTAAGATCGCCGGGACGCTGGTATTCAAGAATGGTCAGCCGACAAAGTTTGATGCTGCTGCCCTGAGCGAAAAGATGAAAGGCAAGGAATGGAAGGTAGAAGTTGACCTGGGAGCTGGTAAATATGATGATTTCTGCTATACCTGCGATCTGTCGAAGGAATATGTGGCAATCAATGCCGATTATCATACCTGATATTGCCGCTTGTAATTGATAGTTCATACCTGTGGATCGGGCGAAATTCTGGTCCGCAGGTTTTTTTATTTATTAGACATAACTATCTGTAGTTAATGTTTTTATGTCTAATCTGTTGTTTTTTATTCTTGTTTCTTTTGTTCATTATCTTTCCATATCTGTTGGGCCTGTCGGTATAGTTCGAGCATATCTGCGGGCGGCAGATCAAATTTCCTGCTGAGTTCATTGAGCATACTATAATGCGAGCCATTAAAGTAGCGATTGTCATCGATCAGTTTGAGCAGATACCTGATTATTTCATTTTTTTCCATACCTGGGTTTTGTCACTTGTAATTGGTTATAAGTTATCCAGTTATACTTCGGCTACAAGAGCTGATAGTGGTCACTTTTTGTTGTTAAGAGGGCGGGGTTGTCGGGAGGATATTGTCTTATTTTGTCTTAAGTTGTTGTCAATAAGTGTTTTAGGTGTTATTTTGGTATGCGTGTTTCTTGTGGTTTATTTTTAATGTTAAGAAAGCCAGGTTTTGGGATTGTATTAATAGTAGAAAAATCATGGCACTAACAGAAGAACAAATAGTAGAGGCAGTGTTAAGGCACCGCCTGAAGTTAATCTCGTATATGAGGTCGATAGTATGTGACTTTCATGTATCAGAAGATCTATTCCAGAAGATATGCCTTCTGGCGTTGCAGGCCAAAGACAGATTTAATGACGGTGAGCATTTACTCAAGTGGTTATGGGTCGTAAGTCGCAATGAGTCGCTGAAGTATTTGCGAGATAAGAAAAAGCAGCCGGTAGTATTTGATGAAAAGCTACTGGATCTGATCCAGAACGAATGGCAGGCAGATACATTTCTGGAAAGTCCGGAGATACAGAGCATATTAGAGAAATGTATTTCACAGTTGTCAGAGCCGGTGCAGAAGATGCTGGAGCAGCGATATCGGCATAACCTTACCGGGGCAAAGCTGGCAGAAGCCCTGGAGCGAAATACCAAGTCGGTGTATGTAGCTATAAGCCGGGCACATCGTGCATTGTATAATTGTATGCAGAAGAAATTGGCCCCGCTGAAAGATTGACAGGTATTGTAAAAAGCATAAGACATTGAAAAAAGTGAAAGTAAATACAGGCAGTTATGAGTGAAAGTGATAAAAATAATAAAGCCCGAAATCAGATCAATCGATTTGATATGCTGTTGCAGGTATATCTTGATGGATCGATAAGTGATCAGGAAGGGAGCGAACTGGCGGGTTATCTGCGTCAGGACGGATCATATATACGAAGGTTTGTGTTGGCATGCAAGCAGGAGCAATTAGTATATGAAATAGTCTCTTCAGTTGGAGGCGAGTTGTCATGCAGTGCTGTTTCAGAGTTTGCAATATTGCATGAATTTGCTGAATATGAAGATAATGCCCCATGTGTAGAGCGTAAACAGGCGCCGGTTGAGTCGAGGGTGGCAGAATTGCCAGTGCGAAAGGTTCAGCCGCGACAGAATAAGATATCGATATTGTCGCTTATGGCGACAGCGGCCCTGATCTTTCTGGTAGTTTATGTAAGGATGAATCCGTTAGAGCCGGAGATTCGAGCGGCTTTACTGGCAGATGAGTTCAGAACGGTCTGGTCCGGTCAGGTGAAGAATTTGCAGAAGGGTAATTATATTTTTCAGGAAGAGACTATATCACTGGCTCAGGGTATAATCAAGCTGCAAACAGACCGCGATGTGACAGTGATAATAGAAGGTCCTGCGGAATTCAGCTTCAGGAGCAATACGGAGCTGGCACTTAACTATGGTCATATATATTCCAAAGTAATGAAGCAGGGGGCAGGTTTTACGGTTAAGACACCCAATGCAATGATCGTTGACCTGGGGACGGAGTTCAGCATAAAGGTTGGACGAGAGGAACATACAACTGAAGTGCAGATGTATAATGGCTCGGCGGTAATATCTAATAGTAAGGACGAAAACAGCAGAGAGATAATAAAGACTGGCTCGGCCCGGGCTATTGATTCACAAGGGGTAATGGTTGATATACCTTTTGATACCAGTGGGGTTTTGGATCGTACCTTGTCTGGTTATGAGAAGCGACTGGCAGAGTTGCAGGTTAGTACATATTGTACTTTTAATGACAAGGTTTCCTGGGTCAATGATTATGTCAGTGATAACAATCTGTTTCGTCAGGGTAAATACAATAATGTTCAGCAGGTAGCCTGGCAGGACAAGGGAGGTTCTGTTGTCGATTCTGCCTTGTATTTTGGGGGCGGCAGTGAAGGTGGTAAAGGATATGTTACCTTTGATCAACTGGCGAAAATCGAAAAGGGCAGCTTTACAGTGGCTGTCTGGTTCAGGTTAGATAAAGCTGATAAAGTACCGGCTAAACAGTTTATTGTCGCAAACTTTGACCCTCGCAACGAAGCCGGCTGGCGTATAGGTGTTCTCAATAACAGGCCCTTTGTTCGTTTGACTGATAATTCAACAGGAAAGCAGTTTCAGAACTGGCAGACGAATATTAATGAGCTGGGTGATGGCTGGCATTCACTGGTAATGGTGGTTGATCGGGAAAAAAATAAACTGACCAGCTACCTTGATGGTAAAGATTCAGGCTGGAAACTGGCTGATAATAAAGAGCTTGCAGGCGAGGATTACGAGTATAATGGTCATCCTTTATTTGATAACTTGCCGGCTTATGTTTCGCTTATTTCTGAAAAACCATTGCATCTGGGAGTGCGGTATGGTGAAGTAATCGCCTGCCCGTTCCGTGGCTGGCTATATGATATGGCTATCTGGGGTCGGGCCTTGCCTGATGCCCAGGTAAGGGAGTTATACAGCAGGTTTCCGCTAAACTGAGGTTGATCTGCGTGTCTGATGCAACAGGCAGATAATGCCTGTGCCGGGTTTTTTGCCCGGTTGATATTATTGTAGCTGTTATAGCAGGGGGCATAAAAGTCCTCTGTGATAATAAATTGATGAAGAAGTAGCCATGAAGTTGTAATTTGCGACTGTTGCTTAATTTTCATTCGATTCTCCCGGGTCTGTAAGCGATTGCAGGCCCGGACTCCTTTATCTGTTTTTATGAGCAATTGAAGAGGAAGTTCTGGAGTTAAGAGTTGTTGTTAAATACCTGGGTTCCCAGGGGCTCTTTCTCATTGTTGTTATACTGTTTATAAGTCAGGAAAATAATATGATGCTTAAACTATTATTCAGAGGTATATTTGCCGGGAGTCTGGCAATTTGCTTATCATCTGCATTGGTTGAGGCTGGTGAGTTGGTGCCAGACCTTAATGACAGTATGGCTTTGGTTGATTATACCACAGCTCATGCCGGTTTGATCAATGATATTGCAGATATTACTAATGGCACGATCACAATGTCGGCCAGGTTTAATCCAGATGCCAGTATGGCAGTGGGTGGCCCGTATATTGTAATCGAGGCGGGAGGCACTTCAAATGGTACAGGTTTGTATCTGGCAGATGGTGATCTGATCTTGATGGCAAAGGCTAATAGTGCGCGTTATGCCGTGCCAGTAAGTCTTAATGACAGGGATTTCAGCGATGGAGTTTTGGCCGTTAATTTTGGACCGGTTAATTTTGGTGCAGAAAATATAGTCTATGCATCACTCAATGTTAATACAGGCGTGTTATATGGCAGTGTTAACGGGGTATTGACTACCTATGGCTTATCAGGGTGCAGTGGCGCTGAAAATGTTGATGGAAATCGCTCGGTAAGTTTCCTGGGTTCAGGTGCTATCGCTGATTTCGGTTTTATGGGCGGCTTACTTGAAGCCGGGCAGGAGCAGTACCCTCTTTTATTCTGGACTAGTGCTGTTAATATGGTGCAAACCAGTGGTTATGCCAATCAGCGGGGACAGGTATTTGCTCTGGCTGTCAACGGTCCTGCGATACCCTATAATATTACAGCGGTTGAATCATCAGGTGTTACTCGTGTTGCTGAGGGTGGCTATACAGATCAGGTAGAGATATCTGTTAGTGACAATCCCGGAGCATACCCGGTGACTGTCAGTATTATCGATACGCTTGATCCAGAGCAGGTGTTATGCAGTCCGGCACAAATTGTATTTAATAGTAGTAATTGGCAGGCGGCTCAGACTATAACCTTAACTGCGATCGACGATGCCGATATGGAACGCGCCGAACATGATACAATATTGGAACTGAATGTATCGGTTGCCCAGCAGTCACCTTATTATGGTAAGACGCTGACAGACATATTTGTTTATATTGTTGAAAACGACTGCGGTGCTTATGGCTTTAATCCAGGTGATTTTAATCTTGATTGTCAGGTTGATCTTAATGATTTTGTGATCTTCGTTGACAGCTGGCTGGCATGTAGTAATGTTGACCCGGATTGTCAGGTATTTGTATATTAACGGCAGAGGCCGATAACAGGAGATATTATAAGATGAACATCGACAGACGCACATTTTTGAAGAGCAGTTGTGCTGCTGCTGCCAGTTTGACTTTGAGTAAGATGATGCCTTCTTTATTTGCCGGTGAGCAGGGTTCGCGTCCGAATGTACTGGTGATCCTGGCAGATCAGCTTGGTCTGAATTGCTGCGGTTACAGTAAGTATTGGGGCGGGGCAAATTATGCCGGGGCAGAGCAGGCGGTAACTCCCAATATAGATCAGTTTTCACGGCAGGGTATAAACTTTGTTAATGCTGTTGCCAGTAGTCCGGTATGCTCAGCTTATCGTGCTACCTTAATGACAGGTAAATATACTACCAGTCATGGCATGGTGATAAATGAGCTTCGTCTTAACCCATATCAGGACTGCCTGGGTCATTCACTGACCCGCAATGGCTACAGTACGGCATATATAGGTAAGTGGCATATGTATGCCAATGTCCTGGGCGATCATTTGAATGCTGATAATTCTTTTGTTCCTCAGGGACCCCACCGTCTGGGTTTCAATGGTTTCTGGGCTGCATACAATTTTCATCATGACTATTACAATACATATTATCATACGACATCTAAGAAGAAGATATTCTGGGATCCGGGAGTGTATGAGCCCGATGGTCAGACCGATATGGCGATAAACTGGATGAAATGCCATAGTCAGAAATCTACCAGGCCATTTTCTATGGTATTGTCCTGGGGTACGCCGCATGACCCATGGAATGATGCAAATGTGCCGGCTCAATATCGGGACATATTCAAAAATGCCAATATTCCCAATCCTCCCAACTATCTGCCGAACAATGATGTGTATGCAGATTCCTGGGCTCAGTTAACTGCTTCTGCACGCAGCTCGCTGGCTGCCTGGCGTAAAAATTATTATGCTATGACGACCAATCTGGACTGGAACTTTGGTAGAATAATGCAATTTCTGGAGACCAGTGGTCTGGCCGAAAATACAATAGTTATTTTCTCTTCAGATCATGGCGAAATGTTTGGTGCCCAGGGTCGTCGGGCCAAAAATATCTTTTATGAAGAAGCGGCTCGTATTCCATTTTTAGTTCGCTGGCCGGCAAAGATCGCATCTGGGCTGACTTCTGATGCATGTATGTCTTCGGTTGATATTATGCCAACAATATTGGGTTTGGTTGATTTGCCTGTTCCTGGGCGGGTTGAAGGTATGGATCTCTCGCATCTGGCTAAAGGTCAGTCGGGTCCTGAGCCGGAGTTTGCTATGCTGCAAAATACCGGTGCTTGTGCTGCCTGGCAGGATGGCTACGAATGGCGAGCTGTACGGAATAAGCAATATACTTATGCTCGATACCGGCGAGACGGCAAGGAATTGCTGTTTGATAATCTTAATGATCCATACCAGATTAATGACTTATCTCAGGACTCCGGCAGTCAGGGTGTGCTTTCGCAATTGCGAAATGGCATGCAGGCGAAAATGGATTCGCTTTCTGATACCTTTGCTCCGTCAACTTATTATAGAGATCACTGGACTGATGGCAACCGGGTTATATTACGCGGTGCCAGAGGGTGATATATCGTGTAGGACTGCGGCGGCAGTGGCATTGTTTGTTATTACCTGGGGATTAGCCTAGGTAGTGCAGGCATTATCATTGTCGCCAAATTTTATTCATAGAGAAGGTTAATTATGGCAATGCTGGCTTTGTGGACAGTTGGAACCGGGCAGATGATCATTGTTCTGCTCGTTGGTCTGTTGATATTTGGCAAGAAATTACCAGACCTTGCCCGGAATCTGGGTAAAAGCATGGTTGAATTCAGAAAAGGGCTCAATGGCGGCGATAATAATTTTAAGATAGAAGGCCAGGATTCCCTTAATGGCAAAACCATGAATGGCAAGGAATAGTTCTATTTCTGGCAGGCCCAGTTTGTGTTGTGGCTATTTTTAAAGAGTGTGAATAGTTATTAGTATTGATACAGTT
>JAFGDI010000043.1 GCA_016932145.1 Sedimentisphaerales bacterium | reverse complement strand
GCCATGACCGGCCAGGATGCCGTTAATAGTGCCAAAGAGTTTAATGACCAACTGGAATTAGATGGTGTTATATTAACCAAACTCGATGGTGATGCTCGTGGCGGAGCCGCCCTGTCAGTAAAATCAGTAACAGGTAAGCCCATAAAATTTATGGGCACCGGCGAAAAGCTCGAAGCTCTGGAAGAATTTCATCCGGAAAGAATGGCTGGTCGCATATTAGGCATGGGCGATATCGTCGGCCTGGTAAATAAGGCTCAAGAGCAGTTCGACGAAGAAGAGACGCAAAAACTACAGGAAAAGATGGCCAAAGGGACATTTACCTTTGACGATTTTCTCAAGCAGATGTCAGCCATGAAAAACATGGGTGGCTTAAAAAGTATAATGAAGCTCATACCGGGAATGGGACAGGCCATGAAAGGTATAGACATAGATGAAAATCATATTCGTCGTATCGAGGCGATGATCATGTCTATGACTAAAGCAGAGCGAAATGACCCTGATATAATCACCCCCTCCCGTCGGCGCAGGATCGCTAATGGCAGCGGAAGTGAGCAAAATGCCGTAGCAGGCCTGATAAAGACCTTCAAACAGTCTCGTCAGATGATGCAGATGTTCAGTGGAACAGGTCCAATGGGCAAGCTCAAGGCCCTGTCTGGTCTGGGCGGCGGCATGGGCGGCAATATGGACGAACTGCTGGGCTCGCTGGGTTCCTTTGGCGGTGGTTTGCCGGGCAAGACGGGCAATCTGGCCGGTCCAAGCGGTGTGAATCGTAACCGGAAAAAAGTAGATCGAAAAAAGCGTCCTAATAAGGTAAAAAAACATTAGGCAAGACAATATGGCCAATGACCTTACAATCGAGAGTTATCTTGAAGAAATTGGCCGGTTTCGCCAGAGCAGTTTCGGCCTGAGATTCAGGCAGCAGTTTCGCGATATTCGAGGAACAGCCGAGCTGGCGATGCTCAAAGCCCCCTCTCAGGAGGAGTATGCCCAACTGTGTAAAATAGCAGAGGTAATGGCCCAGAGCGAAAAGGACGAACCGGAACTGCTGGATGATAATGATATCAGCGATATCGCCGTCAGGGCACAAGTTGACCGCGGCATGGCAGCGATATTGATTAATGGTTTTGTGCTGGCTCGCAAGAACAAGGCACAGCCGGGCCGGTAAGGCCAGATATACAATAGGAAATTAGTGCCTGTCCCCTGGCTAACCAGGGAATAAGGTAGATTTAATTAAGTAAATTAGTTTTACAGGAGACTGAACTTGGTAAAGATCAGATTAAAGAAGATGGGCAGGCGTCACGCTCCGTTCTTCCGTGTCAGCGTAATGGAATCTCGTTGTCCTCGTGATGGCAAAGTGATTGAAGAAGTGGGTTACTACAATCCGATCGAGAAGGACGAGTCAAAGCAGATAGTTCTGAAAGCTGATCGCATACTTCATTGGCTCGGTCAGGGCGCAGTAGCGACAGAGACCGTAGCAAACATGCTGAAAAAAGCAGGTATAGTAGCTGGTAAGTAATCAGACACTGCCAGCCCCGGACGGTACAGCGAAAAATGCGATTCGACATAGTAACACTATTTCCTTCAATGTTTGAGGGTGCATTTGGTGAATCGATAATAAAACGAGCGAGAGAAAACGGACTTGTTGACATATCGATAACGAACTTACGAGACTATGCCCAAGGCAGATATCGCAAGGTAGATGATGCCCCCTATGGCGGCGGTCCGGGAATGGTGCTGATGTGCGAGCCGATATTCAATGCTGTAGAGGCAATATCCTCTCAGGGCGAACCTGTAGATGAGATAATACTCATGACCCCTCAGGGTCGCAGGTTTGACCAGCAGTCAGCTCAGGATATGCTCAGCAAGAAGCGAGTAATCCTGATCGCCGGTCACTACGAAGGCTTTGATGAACGGATCAGAACAGATCTGGCCACGATGGAGATATCACTGGGTGATTTTGTTTTATCAGGCGGAGAGTTACCAGCGATGGTAATAGTCGATGCCGTAACCAGATTGATCCCGGGGGCATTAGGAGATGATGACTCTGTAAAAGAGGAGTCTTTTTCTGATGGCTTGCTCGAATATCCCCAATATACCCGACCGCCAGATTTTCGGGGCTTAAAAGTACCTGAAGTACTCACTAATGGCAACCATGGCGAAATAGCCAAATGGCGTCAGGCATGTCGCGTTGAACGAACACAAAAACGACGACCTGACATATTGACCAGAAGTGTTGAAAATAAGTAAGAAATATAACAAATATATTGATATTGCCACTTTGGCAAGGAGTAAAAATGACTTCACCATTAGTTACACAGTTTGAAAAAGCTCAGATCACCAAACCAAAGCATGAATTTGCTATCGGTGATACTGTAAATGTTCATGTGAAAATAGAAGAAGGCGAAAAGGTTCGTACCCAGTTATTCAATGGCACTGTTATCTCTCGCAAGGGAAGCGGCATGAATGAAGTAGTAACTGTTCGTCGCATAACCAATACCAATAACGAAGGAATCGAGCGTATATTCCCGCTTCAGTCTCCCAATGTACTGAAGATCGAAGTTATTCGCTCAGGTATGACTCGCCGGGCCAAGCTCTACTTCCTGCGTGACCGCGTAGGTAAGGCAGTGCGTCTGCGTGAAAAAAGGCGTAAATAAGCGATCCTGACTCATAGAATGATGGTTTTTTAATAAAAAACATTATCTGATTGGAGATACTGCGCTTATTTGGCTTATACTCCATGGCAAAGTTGTAAATATCAAAAAAAAAGAACAGGCTAATGCTTGTTCTTTTTTTATTGGTTAAATTGGTTAAAGCGACCAGTACCGCAATTTGAAATGCCCCCCAAAGGGGGAAGATAAGAGACGAACAAAGCACTAACCGACCGGAACACTGACAAAAATAAATAACAGGTAACACAATAAAATTTTGGCTGGCATAAAAGAAATCAGAAAGAAACTCCCAGAAAAGTGTGCCAGGCACACCTTTTTCTTCCTGATTTTATATTTTTCTCAATCCTTGCTATTTAATATTGCCTTCACTATTAATTACGCAATTTTTCAAAAATCCTGCATTTAAAAAGTTATTTTTTTTATATATTTTAGTATATTTTTATAAGTTATACTTGTGTATAGTATTTTACTAACAGATTACAGTTAAAAGGACAATATGGGCCTGCCAAAGAGACATGACGACTCCTTCTTTAAGACCACTCGCTGGACCCTTATTTCTCAGATGAGAAATAAGGAAGATGAAGCCTCGCGCAAGATCCAGAATGATCTGTATAACGATTACTGGAAGCCTATCTGTCGGTATATAATGAGTAAAGGCAATAGTCAGGAGAAGGCCTATGACCTGACACAGGAATTCTTTTTTAAGCAGGTCATACAAAACGGTCTTTTTGAGAAAGCACACGCCTCGAGAGGTAAATTCAGGTCGCTATTACTGGTAGCTCTGAATAATTTTCTTATCAGCCAGGATCGGCACGACAGCGCCGATAAGCGCTTGGCCCAGACCCGAACTGTAAGTCTGGAAACCCTTAATTGCCAGAACCTTATCGCAGCGCCAGAGATATGTATAAGCGAAGAAGAAAAGTTTAATTTCGCCTGGATCCAATCACTTCTGGAAAATGCCGTTAGTCGTCTGGAAGAGTTTTATAAGACTAAATCACCGTCACACTGGGATGCCTTTTATATGAAAGTTCTCGAGCCTATACTCAAGCAGACCCCCTCGCCCCGTATGGAAGAAGTTTGCCTGCGAACTGGGATAGTCGATCCTCAAACAGCATCGAATATAATTACGACGGTTAAGAGGAAGTTTCAGAATGAACTAAGGAGTCTGGTAAGAGAATATACCTCGTCAGAAGAAGAAGTTGGTGCAGAAATTTCAGATTTTTTTGAATTTTTAAAAAATTTAGTGCAGGATTCCTGATTTTTTGCGTAATTAATGTTGAGCGATAATAGTTTGTTTTATTGACTTATTTTAATAATGATTACCCGGCGAAAAGCCTTAGGGTAAAACAGGTTCAGGATCGATGCAGGAAAGTGAAAACTCAACATTAAACGCAAAACAGCTTCTTGACTGGCTGATGATAGGCAGTGATCAGGAAGACGGGCTGCAACTTGACCCAATAGAACTGGATCTTGACGAAAACTGTCCGTCCATCGCTAACTATGATATACAAGAGAAGATAGGTGATGCCGGTCAGGGTCAGGTATGGCGGGCCGTCCATCTGGGAACAAGGCGAAAAGTCGCTTTGAAACTACCAAAGTATCATTGCTATGCCGACAAGAAGTCATTTCAGCGATTCGTGCGCGAGGTCAACTTCATTTCGGGTCTGGACCATCCTAATATAGTAAAAATACTTGATAGCGGCGTCCATCGCGGCGTGTACTATTTCACTATGGAATTGATAGAAGGCAAGCACCTTGATGAATATGTCCAGACAATGGGGCTTTCAGTTGCCGAAATTTTGGCACTGTTTGTAAAAGTATGTGATGCCATTGAATTTGCCCATAATAATAATGTGATCCATCGTGATCTGAAACATTCCAATATTATTATAAGCAAGGACGGGGAACCCCATATTCTTGATTTTGGTCTGGCCAAATTTAATGATGAGGACGAGACTAAACTGGAGGCCAATACCGGTAAAAGCCGGGCTGGTACCCCTGCTTTCATGTCGCCAGAGCAGGCCGGCGGTCATCAGGAAAAGGTTTCAGTCTCAAGTGATATATATAGTCTGGGTATAATACTTTTCAATTTGCTCACCAATGAGTATCCTTTCGATCTTTCAGGACCTAAAGAGCTGGTACTGGAACGCATCGCTCTAAACAAGGTCCGGTCGTTAAAAGGTTATAAGAAGATCGATTCTGAATTATTAAAGATATTCACTCACATCTTTCAGGCTGAGCCCAGGGACAGATACACATCTGTTGGCGAACTTCGTCAGGATATAATTAATTATATGACCAATAAGCCTTTGAAGGCTGGTTATGGCTCTATGCTCTACCGTACCGGGAAATTATTCAAAAGGAATAAGGTAGCAGTAGCAACATCATCACTGGCCGTTGTGGTCTCACTCTTACTGGCCGGGCATATAACATATAACAGTAAGCATAATTTCAGAGAAGAATTTGATTATCCGCAGAGTATTGCTATTGCTGATACTGCCAATTGGGAAATATTGCATTCAAGTAAACCGGCGGCCCAGCTAATCGTTTTTAATGGGCAGTTGAAAGAGGCATTCACTACAGGGTTAAATAATACCGTAATTGCCTCTGATACACTAACAGCCCTGTCACCTACCCGATTAAGGTTGAATAAGGGTAACAGTTTCATAAGCAGTATAGATATAGCCTTTGATGGTTATTGGTCGGAAGCTGTAGGACTGGCCTTCTGCATTCAGGATAAAGATAATTATTATAAGGTTGAACTGATAACCAAAACACCAGATAAAGACTTACTGGTTGTACAGAAAGTTTCAGGAGATAAGAACATTGAACTGGCACATAAAAATATGTTCCAGGTCGATCATGAACACACTTATAATCTGGAAGTTCGTTATGATGGCAATAAAAACACTATTTCGACTACATTAACAGATACAACCGAGAATAAGGAATTGTCCGGCCTGAACTCAATAATTGATAATAGTTATATGGAAGGCCAATTCGGCATTATAACCAATAGCAGTAAGCACACCTTTATTGATAATTTCATAATAAAGACCAGAAGCTCAATAGACTAAGCTAAATTGTAACCATTCACGGTTATTGTTAAATGTAAATGATACTCACCTGCGGCTAATACTGTTTATGAGTTAAAATAGCTTCGCGTCCCCGAAGCGAGTTCGGGATTTCGGAATACCTCAACCCCGATGCTCGGGATTTCG
>JAFGDI010000042.1 GCA_016932145.1 Sedimentisphaerales bacterium | reverse complement strand
ATTCATAGTTGCCAAAAGCCCCATTAACTACAAATATAATACATTATTCGATATTAATTATAGTCTCAGCATTCTAATAATCAATAAGAAAAAAAGGGTTCAGCCCAAAAGCCAAACCCTCTCATTATTTTTTCAAACACGATTGTAAATATCAATTAACACATTCAAGGGAAGCAGGCTCAGGGGCCTGGTCATTATTTTCCCAGGTAATGAGTCTGGTTTCATATCTGTTTGACATATCCTGATGATATGGCATTACTCTGACGGTAAAGCCGCACAGTCCGGTATATTTACAATTTATCTTACCATTAAAGACGAAATTATTATCAGCTCCGCCCTGGCCGACAAAATTCATCGGAACAGAGGTACCGTTAGTGATCTCGCCATTGTTCTGTCCCAGCGGTCCCTGATATAGTTCAACAACAACATCAGAAGGCGCGATAGAACCCAGATAAACCTGACAACGGACCTCAAGATCACTGCCAACCTGGAGCTCGTTCTTACTGATGAGTTCTACCTTATCAATACGAACTTCTTTCCAGCGGTCACTAATGCCCTGCTTCCAGTCAGACAATACAATAGCCTTAGAGCAATCTTTGTCAAAGAATTTACTATAGTTTTCTCTGGCCTTACCATAATATCTGCTATCATACTCTTCTACCATTCTTTCGGTAGAAAATTCCGGGCAGATGTTCTTGATAGACTCTTTCATCATCTTGATCCACTTACGAGGGAGCTTATCTTTACCAACATCATAGAAGGTAGGCACGATCTCATTTTCGAGAAGATTATAAAGGGCATGAGATTCAACTTCATCTTCATAATTCTTATCGTGATAGCTTTCGCCCTTACCAATAGCCCAGCCGACCTCAGGTGAATAGCCTTCACACCACCAGCCATCAAGGATACTGGCGTTAAGGCCGCCATTACCCAGCACTTTCATACCACTGGTACCAGATGCTTCCATGCCGCGTCTTGGATTATTAAGCCAGACATCGACACCCTGAACCAGATAGCGGGCAACATTCATATCATAATTTTCCAAAAATACGATCTTATTGCGTAAGCGGGTATTCTGGATATAGTGTACTATTTCACGAATAAGGTCTTTACCTTCATTGTCTCGTGGATGTGCCTTACCAGCAAAGATTATCTGAACTGGCATTTCAGGATCGCCCAATATCTTTTCCAGTCTGGCTCTGTCACTGAACAGAAGATTAGCGCGTTTATAAGTTGCAAACCTACGGGCAAAACCAATTGTCAGTACCTCTGGATCGAGCACTTCATCAGCAGTTGACAGTTCGGTCGGGCCTACGCCGCGATGCGCCATCTGCATACGCATACGACGACGGGCAAAGGCTACCAATCTTTCACGACGGCGCTCATGAGTACGCCAAAGCTCAGCATCAGGTATTTCGTCAACATGCTGGAATATTTCTTTCCGGTCAGTTCTCTCACGCCAATCAGGACCCAGATAACGGTCAAACAACTGGGCCATTTCATAGCTTAACCAGCTCTTAACATGGATACCATTGGTAACTGAATCAATTGGCACTTCTTCGACAGGAACACCCGGCCAGAGATTAGAGCACATATGACGAGAAACCTCGCCATGGAGCTTACTTACTCCATTACAGCTATTAGACATCTTAATAGCAAGATTAGTCATACTGAAAGGAGCATGAATATCTTCAGGATTTACCCTACCAAAGGTCAGGAACTCCTGCCAGCTTATTCCCAGCTCTGCATGATAAGTTTTAAAGTATTTTTCCATTAAGGCCGGAGAAAAGGCATCATGGCCCGCCGGTACCGGTGTATGCGTAGTAAAGACATTTGCTACCCGGGTCGCTTCACGAGCCTGATGGAAGTTCAACTTCTTTTCCAGCATAAGTCTTCTGACTCGTTCCAAAGACATAAACGCTGCGTGACCTTCATTCATATGGCAAACTGTAGGCTCGATCATCAGAGTCTTCATAGCGGTAAAACCACCGATACCCAGGAGTATCTCCTGGCGAATTCTCATATTACTGTCACCGCCGTAAAGCTGTGAAGTTATCTGCCTGTCTTCAATTCTATTGCAGCGCAGATTTGTATCGAGCAGGTATAGGCTGATACGCCCTACCCTAACACGCCATATCTGTACAACAACATCATTGCCGCCAATATCAATATGGAAGCGGATCGGACGACCATCTTCCCATTTCATAAGTTCAACGGGCATATTAAAGAAATCATTTTCCGGATATGACTCCTGCTGCCAGCCATCAGCATTAAGATACTGACTGAAATAGCCCTGACGATAGAGTAACCCCACGCCCACAAGATTAAGGCTCAGGTCACTGGCACTTTTAAGATGATCGCCGGCAAGAATACCCAGACCGCCAGAATAGATCGGCAGACATTCGTTAAGACCGAATTCGGCACTGAAGTAAACTGTAACTTCCTTGCTGGTAAGGGGCTTTGCCATATACTCATCAAAGCAGTCAAGCACTCTTTCCATGTGACTGATAAAGCCCAGATCCTGCCTGGCTGCTTCCAGTCGCTCCTGAGATATCTTACCCAGCATTTTAACAGGATTGTGGTAACATTCCTCCCAGAGTTCGCGGTCAAGCCTGCGAAACAGATTTACACAGTCATGATCCCAGCTCCACCAGAGGTTCTGAGCCAGGTCATTCAGACGGGAAAGCTCCGCTGGCAATGATGGCACTACAACAAAGGTTCTTACATTACGCATGTTTACCTCAATTCTTTCCATGATCAAAGTACACTATCTAATCCTAATACAATAAACAGGACAACCGGCTTGCAATTGCATATAAAACAACAAGTTAGCCACACGCCGGGGGCCTGACAAATGTATTTTCGGTATTTTCTTGTGTTAACTGTATTTAAAACTTAAATAACCTGTAATATATTAGCTGTCAAAACAGTAAAAAACAAACTGTTGTAACGATTATATCGATTTTAACTATCGTCTATTAAATCTGAAATACTCAATAAAAACGGATTTAAAGAATATAGCCGATCAGATCAACTGTTATAGGACTATAATACCACACTTTCGCCCGAAACCTGGCCAGTGAGATAATCGCCAACTGAAAATTTTCATTGTTTTTTCTTTTTTTCACTTGAAATCAATCCTTAATTCAGATATATTGCCTTATCTCGTTGCTGACAAAACTGTTAAGTTTTTCAGGCGATTGGGGAATAGTGTAACGGTAGCACTAATGACTCTGACTCATTCAGTCTAGGTTCGAATCCTAGTTCCCCAGTTCTTTAGGTCCTTACCCCCCCCTGTTTTATTTTTCACAACAGCCTTTAGCTGTCATTATACTTGCCGAACCTCAGTCCAGCAGGTGGTATATCTGTTCAAATGCCTCTTTGGGCTTCAGTTCGCGATCAAAGATTAGCGGATAATTGCGACAGTTCTTTACCGGGTAGTCATTACACCAGGAATGACCATCCTGCACGCCCCAAAATGAGACTCGTTTAACCTTATCGCTATATTTGACAAAGAGTTGGAATAGATCTCGATATCTTTGCCCCTGACGAACTTCCACTTCACTGGGCAGACCATTACGGTACGGATTAAATTCGTCCTGAAATTGTGGATAGTCATTAATATCCGAACCCTGCGGAATTTTATAGGGCCATGACAAGACAGTTATATCCATTTCGCTTATATGAATATCTGCACCCGTCAGAGCGAGTTGTTTTATCGTCTGTTCTGCCAGCTCCACTGAAGGCCAGTCTAAAGACCAGTGACATTGAATACCAACACCATCAACTCTGGCACCGGCAGCTTTTATCTCTTCGATCAGCCTGATAATCCGCTGACGCTTGGCATCGATGGGCATATTATAGTCATTATAATACAATTCAACCTCGGCAGGGAATTCATCATTGGCTATCTTAAAGGCTTCCACTATCCAGTCATCCCCTATTATTTCCTGAAATTTTGACTTGCGTAAGGTGCCATCATCTTCAATGGCCTCATTTACTACATCCCATGCGTTTATCTTACTACCATATCGCTTAGCAAGTAAAGCAACTCGCTGACGCATCCGACCAAGCAACTCATCTCGCGACACAGTCTCGCCAGCATCATTAAGAAATACCCAATCCGGCGTCTGATTATGCCAGAAGAGAACATGCCCAACAATAAACATCTTATTATCTGTACCGAACTTTACATATTTATCAGTCGCATCGAAATTATATACGCCGGGACGGGGGTTCATACTGCCCCACTTAAGCAGATTCTCCGGAGCGATAGCACTACAATGCCGGCGTACTATATCCAGCTCGGGCGATTGATCCTTTCCCAGATAGTGCATATCAATGGCCGCTCCAATATAAAAATGGTCTTTATAAATATCTTTAAGACCCGGAGCGACTTCCTGCGCTATAAGCAGATTAGAAAAAACAGTAAGAGACAAAAGTAACAATAAACGCAGTCTGTTCATTTTTTCACCTCATAAAGCACTGACTGAAAAGATCAAAGGATACAATTCCTCATAATACCACAATTTAGCGAAATAAAAACCTATCGGCGCCGGCTCAGGCTCTCTGGTACTATCAAGACGGGCTTTAAGATAATCGATTGCATGGGCTATTGCCTGCTGCAACTTATCGGTCTTTGCCTGCTTTTCTACGGGCAATTGAGCCAAAGCCACCTTTAAAGCAGCAAGGGCCAGAGCCGTCTCTTCAATTGAACAAAGGTCTTCCTGAGAATTTAAGATATGGGCACTCACGCCCCCACTAAATCCACCCGAAGGGCACTGAGCTGTCAGAAGCCAACTTGTCGCTCTTTCGAGCATAGGCCGGGCCAGATAGATAAGCTCAGAGGGAACATCTGCCAGGGCTATACTCACCCGGGCAGTGCCATATACCGGATTGGTCTGATCTGGCATATATTCATTACCAAACCAGAGCGGCTCCCACCAGCCATCACGAGCCTGCTGACGAGCCAGAAAGTGCAAGGCAAGGGCAATTTCGGAGGTATAATCGACCCTATCTGGCAATATAGTCATAGCAGCAGACCAGGCGGCAATGGCATGAGCGGTTATATCATTACAACTGCGATCAAAGGGCAATTTACCCCAGCCGCGGCAAAAAGTAGGCAGCCCGCCATCACGATTCTGAATGCCGCACAGCCATTTTGTGCCAGAAACAATAGCGTGTATAATACTGTCATCTAAGGTTACACCCGATCGAACCAGATTAACCAATGCCAATATAGCCCCGGCAGTATCATCGGCATCAGGCACCGCCCCGGGCTTATCAGTCCAGCTCCATCCGCCGGGCTTACTCAGGGTATAGGGATGCACCTTGCCATATTGGCAACTGATAATATATCGGGCCAGAGAACTGCGTTCACTTGCAGACATAACAGCCAATGACCCGGCACGAGCCAGGGCATTTACCGACAATGTCGTCAGCCACACCGCCAGGT
>JAFGDI010000041.1 GCA_016932145.1 Sedimentisphaerales bacterium | reverse complement strand
GTTGGTGTTAAAGATTGTAAAGTTGATATGTATGATTTTGCAGCATTAGCACAGATATGGCTGAAGTGTAACATATACCCTCAAAGCAGTTGTTATAGTGACTAATAATATGCTTTATGGCCGGAGGGTGTCTCGCGGTGATGCCCTCCGGCTGATTATTTGAGATGATTTGATTTGGTTTTAGCCTGACTTGTTAATACAGCTTTCCAGTGCAAGCCAGGCATATAGAGTTTAAAGGGAAGCAGAAAACTTTTCGGAGGTCGTTGGAAATGAAAAAAGTCGTTATGTTTTTGCTGGCTATGGCGGGAATGGGTGCGGTTGCAAGTGCAGCTTATATTGATGCTTCAGGTAGTAATACTGTATTGGCAGCAGATGGCAGCAGCACACTGACAAACTGGACATTGCGGACAAGTTATGCAAACAGTGGTACAATATATCAATCGCCTACAGTCAGTGGAGATGAAAGCGGAGCTCTGATTAAGACGATAGTCACAGGCTTGGTCTCAGGTCAGGCATATGATGTTAGTGTGAATTACTGGAATGCCGGCGGTCAGTTCTGGTGTGTCAGTGCAGGTTTATCAGAGAATGACATGAAGTATTTTGCAGATAATGCAACAAGTTCTGCAAGCAATCTATCAGTTAGTACCAAAACGGGTCTGACTGAATCTGACAGATATGAATTAGCTGGATATATAGGAGAAGCTATAGCAAATGCTAATGGTGAGATAGTGGTATTTATTGATGATACCAAACCTACCGGGCATCAGACATATAATCATCGCGCCTGGTATGATGGTGTAACAGTAACCGCAGTGCCAGAGCCGGTAACAATGTCTATGTTGGGTCTGGGTGGTCTGTTCCTGGGCCGTCGCAGAAAGTAATGTGATTTATAAAATAAATGTACTTCGGCGGTTTCTGGCAACAGGGGCCGTCGAAGTTTTGATTAGAACGGCTATTTGCCGGTTAATGGGCAACAGGATCAAGAGGCAGAGAACAAGATAATGAATAAACTGGCGTATATCATGGTAATGTTTGTGGGTATAGCGGCTTATGCTGGTGACATGATCACCTTTAATGATAATGGTGCATGGTGCTGGTATCAGGATGAACGAGTAATAGTACAGAATAATAAGCTGATAATAGGCTCTGTGGCTAATGGAGCTGGTACAGGGGGCAGCAGCAGGAATGGTAATATAGAGGTTACAACTTATGATCTGGGAACAGGAGCCAATAGCCGGTTTGTGCTTAGTCCGAATCTTCAGGCAGATGATCATGATCTGCCGGCTTTTCTGTCGCTTCCAGATGGTAAGATCCTGGCGATGTACACCAGGCATATCTCAGATAAGTATATTCGTTATCGCATAACGGCAAATCCCTATGATACTACAGCCTGGACACCAGAAACGCTGATAACTCGCAATGCAAATACTTCGTATTCCAATATATTTCAGTTAAGCGGCGAAAATGGCCGCATCTATGACTTTTATCGGGGTGAAAATTTTAATCCGAATTATGTAATATCAGATAATAATGGACAGAGCTGGTCTTATGGCGGCCATCTGATCCGAAAAGATAATCACAGGCCTTATGTCAAGTATGCCTCGAATAATGTTGATAAGATCCATTTTATAACAACAGAAGGTCATCCACGCGATTATAATAACAGTGTATATCATGGCTATATTTATAATGGCGGCATATATAAGTCAGATGGCACAAAGTTACAGGATCTGGCAGATGGGCCAGTTGCACCTGAGTCGCTGACGCGGATACATGCCGGGTCGGCGATGAGTGTGGGTTGGACGGCAGAGATACATTTAGACGAGTCTGGTAATCCGGTGGTAGGCTTTACCAGTCAGGTAGATGGTGTTGGCCTGGACATACGCTATTATTACGGTCGTTGGGACGGCAGTCAATGGCATATAAACGAGATGTGTTATGGTGGTTCAAGGTTGTATGCCGGTGAGGACGATTATAGTGGCTTGATGGCTATTGACCCGCAAGATATAAGTACAGTGTATATATCAGTAAATGTTAATCCTTATACTGGTACAGAGTTGATAAGTGCAGCAGATAATAAACGCCATTGGGAGATATTTCGGGGCACGACAGCAGATATGGGAGCCAGTTGGAACTGGAAATCTATAACGGCTAATTCTACGGTAGATAATCTTCGACCAATAGTTCCGATCTGGTCAGGTGCTTATCCGATCTTACTATGGAACAGAGGCACTTATAGTACATACACTAATTATGATATGGATGTTGTAGGTATGCTTGACCCCGAGCCGATTAATGAAGGGGCACCGCTGATAATGCAATCGCCTGAGAGTAAGTCAGTGGTACGGGGTGGAAATGTAAGTTTCACCGTTGCCGCTGACAGTGATCTGCCCTTGCATTATAGCTGGTATAAGGTTTCTGGCGGTGCAGTTTTGCCGTTGTCAGTTAATAACAAAACTCTGGTAATTGAAAATGTTGAAATAGCAGATCAGGGAGGTTATTATTGTGAGGTAAGCAATGAGGCAGGTTCTGCGGTTTCAGCGACAGCACGACTGGTAATAGCTGAGCTGCTGGGTCGTTGGAATCTGGAGGGTAATTATCAGGATAGCAGCATTTATGGTCTGGCTGCGGTTGTAGCAGGAAATCCGGCCTTTCAAACTGATAAGGCAGTGGGAGAATATTCCCTGTCTCTTGACGGTAATGATTATTTAAATCTGGGCAGTACAGAGCGGTTTATGTTGTCAGATTCAGGTTCGGTTTGTGCCTGGGTAAAGGCCAATAGTCTGACTAATCCCTGGGCTTCAATAGCGGGTAAGGGTCGTTCTGCATGGCGGTTATGTCGCAATAACAGTACTGCGGCAGCATCATTTCATATTAATACGGCCAGCGGTGAGTTGCAGGCCAATGGCACAGTGGCTGTAGCAGATGGTCAATGGCATCATGTAGCAGGTACCTGGTCAGGTCAGCATTTATGTCTTTATATAGATGGCGTGCTTAATGCTTCTGTTAGTGCCTCAGGTACGGTAAATGTTAATTCGGATCCGGTCTGGATCGGGGGCAGATCTGATTCAAGCAGTAGATTCTGGAATGGCCTGATAGATGATGTGCAGATATATAGTCATGCCCTTAGTGTTGAGGAGCTGGCAGGCGTTATGACAGGAGAATCAGGTTGTAGTTTTTATCCGCTGGCTGATTTTGACCGTAATTGCCAGGTTGATCTGGCTGATCTGGCAATGCTGGCACAGGTCTGGCTTGATTGCAATGTAATACCGCAAGCTAATTGTCTCAGGTAAAGTTTTCGTAAGCGTTCACAATACTTACTTAGATTGCAAAGTCAACTATGAACTAAATTGTTTAGTAACAAGTAATAAGAAATAAGAAACAAGAACCGTGTGAACGGTTACAAATTTTCTTGCTATTATTTAGATTAGGGGTCGAGTAGAATATTGAGCTGATAATGATATTTTCAGGAGCAGAATGGATCAGTCTCAGGACAATAAGGATAAAGCACCGCTGGATACGGCAGAGTTTGTTCAGCTTCTTACGGTTAATCAGCGGAAGATATATTCATATATACTCAAGATGGTAGTGAATTACAATGATGCAGATGATATCATGCAGGAAACTACCGCAGTAATGTGGAAGAAAATAGGTAGCTTTGAGCGAGGGTCAAATTTTCTGGGCTGGGCGATAAGAATAGCGCACTATAATATTCTGGCGTTCCGTAAGTCTAATCGCTGTTTGATCCTGGATGATGAGTTATTAGATCAGTTGCATGTTCAGGTTGAAGAAAGCAGTGGTCAGCATGAGCAGAATTTGCTCTGGTTGCGTGAATGTCTGGCTGGGATAAAGCATGCAGACCTGGAGCTGGTAAAAGAGCGATATATGAAGGGGCTGACTGTGAAAGAGATGGCAAAGCTCAGCAGTAAGGCCCCGCAGAGCCTGTATCGCAGTC
>JAFGDI010000040.1 GCA_016932145.1 Sedimentisphaerales bacterium | reverse complement strand
TACAAAAACTGATTATTGCAATTGATGGCCCGGCGGGCAGTGGTAAAAGCACAGTTGCAAAATTACTAGCTGAATCACTTGGCATATCATATCTGGATACAGGGGCCATGTACCGTGGTATTGCCCTGTCGGCTCTGCAGAGAAACATCGATCTTAACGACAAAACAGCACTAACACAGTTGGCAAGCGAAACAGAATTAGAGTTTGCCAGAGTCAATCATGATAATATACTGCTGGTTAATGGTATGAAAGAGCTACCCGATGGCAGAACGATCTCAGAAGCGATCAGATGCCGGGAAGTAACTCAGGCTTCCCGATATGTTGCTGATAATCCTGATATTCGTGCTATGCTGGTTGAACAGCAAAAAAAGATCGGTCTTAAATGCAGATCGCTGGTAACCGAAGGCAGAGATCAGGCAACAGTGGTTTTCCCTGATGCTGATTTTAAGTTTTATCTTGATGCCCGTCCGGAAGTTCGTGCCAGACGCAGATATGATCAAATGGTCTCTCAGGGCAATGTCAGTTTAAGCTATGAGCAGATTCTTTCCGATCAACTTAAAAGAGATTACGCAGATCAGAATCGCGATACTGGTGCCCTGCGGATAGCCGATGATGCTATTGTTGTTGACACCTCAGAAATGGTTATCTCTCAAGTAGTTAGCCACCTTCTGAGCGTTATAAATACCACTAAATAGCCCTGATATTGGGCTAGGCAGATACTATAAGGATTAAAGTTAAAAAATGGACAATCTAACAGATAGAATGTCCTGAATATTTACAGGAGGATATAAAATGCCTTTCAACGAAAAATTAAATAAAGAAACCTGGCGTATATTCCGGATAATGGCTGAATTTATCGAAGGATTTGAGGAACTTTCCTATCTGGGCCCGGCAGTGTCGATTTTTGGTTCAGCTCGAACCACACCTGACAATCCATACTATAAAATGGCGGAAGAAACTGGTGCCCAGGCCGCTCGTGCCGGACTGGCGGTAATAACCGGCGGTGGCGGTGGAATAATGGAAGCAGCTAACAAGGGTGCCTTTGAAGCTGGCGGCAAAAGTGCCGGTTTGAATATTCAGTTACCCCATGAGCAAAAATCCAATGATTATCAGACGCTCGAATTGCATTTTAAATATTTCTTTGCTCGTAAAACTATGTTTACGAAATACGCAAGCGGCTTTATAATATTACCTGGAGGCTTTGGCACTCTGGATGAATTTTTTGAGGCCTTAACGCTGATGCAAACCCTTAAAATGAGCCATTTTCCAGTGGTAGTTATGGGTAAGGCATATTGGTCAGGCCTCTTTAAATGGATAGAAGAAAGCATGTTACCCGAAAAGACTATTTCGCCGGAAGACTTGAAACTCTATGACCTTACCGATGACCCGAAAGAGGCTATAGACATAATATTAAAGGCTAAATCCGGCGCTTTAACTGAATTTTCCGGCAATGGCACTAATGCTGTAAAAAGAACTACAATATAATATATTTCAGAGAGAAAAATGTACATATTACCGGCAATTGACTTGCGTGATGGCAAATGCGTTCGCCTTATTCAGGGTGATTATAACAGACAGATAAATTACAATGACGACCCAGTAGCTCAGGCCTTGCTCTTCGAGCAGCAAGGAGCCCAATGGCTTCATATCGTGGATCTGGACGGAGCATTGCACGGCGACCAATACAATCTAAATGTGTTGAAAGATATCAGAGAGAGTACATCACTCAATATTGAAGTTGGCGGCGGGATCCGTACAGAAGACAGCATAGCTAAACTTTTAGAAACTGGCATTAACCGGGTAATACTTGGAACCAGTGCTTTTGAGCAACAGCAGTGGTTTCATGAGATGGTTCGTAAGTATCCGCAAAAAATAGTGTTAGGTATGGATGCAAAAAATGGTATGATCGCCACGCATGGCTGGACAGTAACCGGCAAGATGACTGTTCTGGAAATGGCTCAGACAGTAAACAACCTTCCTCTTGCCGCTATTGTTTATACCGATATTGCCAAAGATGGCATGCTGACCGGACCTAATCTGGAATCAACCCGAGAGCTGGCAGAAAACTGCCTGATACCAATCATTGCATCTGGTGGCGTTGGCACACTACAAGACATTGTCAACCTGAAAGATCTGCCAATCGAAGGAATAATTACCGGAAGAGCTCTTTATGAAAATAAATTCACTGTAGCTCAAGCTATTAAGGCTCTGGAATAATTTCATAAGCTGACGGTTCTCGTTTTGGCAATAAAACTAAATGTTTTTCTCACCGAATACATCGGCTGTAAAAACCAAAACCTCTGTATCAGGCTGCTTCCAGGCATCAGGCGGCAAGCCGGCCTTATGACTACAGCAATAACTCAGGAATTGTTCTTTACTCCAGCCTGTTTCGGTGGCTACCTGCGGTAAAAAACAGCCGCAATGGAAACCCCGGCGAATAAATATGCCATGGCGGTCCAGCTCAATTTCAAGCGGATTTTCAATTTTTGTCAGGGGTGAGAGAACCGATATTTCTATATCAATATCCGCAAGCTCCGCTACGGTTACTGGGTTATCAAGAAAACGACTGTCATGACAGGCTGCCTGAGCCATTTCTACTATTGTTTCCAGCAATGAACCTTCCGGACTAAAATTACCGATACAGCCCCGCAACTGGCCATGGTTATGAATAGTGACAAAACAGCCCCGTTTCTCCCTGAATATGTCATCTGCAAACTCTGGACAGGTTACCTCGACTTGTTTTATCACAGCCTCTATAACATTACGAGCAATCTGCAATAAAGTCTGTTTCTGTAGAGCAGTTAATTGGATATTTGCCATTGAGTTCTCCTGTAACTGTTTTATTCGCGGGTATTAACAATTCAAAGCTGATCAAATCCAGTCGATTATTTTGTTTATTATACAAAACCATACAAGAGCAGACAAGCAATAAAAAAGACGACCTGCCGATATTGGTCAACAGGTCGTCTTTATTTGCTATTTATCAGAAGTCTGATTTTTACTTAACGATAGTTATCGTATGCTTTCCTGGCAATAAAGTAACCGTAGTAACTCCAGCTTTGGTCGTAACGGCCTGCTGAGCAGCTTCAGAGCTGATACTGACCTTGCCGGGCAATTCGGCAGTGGCAGTAGTATTAGCAGGAACAACAGCAGTCAATACGATCTTGCCAGAGCCTTTAACCCATTTAACCGAAGCCAAACCATATGGGGTTTGCAACTCAACCGCAGCATGATCTAAAGGACATTCAAACATAGGTTTAATAATTATATGCTTATAGCCTGGCATATTTTTATCGGGAGCCAAACCGGCGAGTCTTTCATACATCCACTGCCCGATAGCACCATAGGCATAATGATTGAAAGAATTCATACCTGTCGTTTCAAAACCTTTTTCATGGGTAAAACTATTCCAGCGTTCCCACATTGTCGTGGCGCCCTGATT
>JAFGDI010000039.1 GCA_016932145.1 Sedimentisphaerales bacterium | reverse complement strand
TCGATCCGGGAATATACGCATCTGTCGCTGGTAAAACTCTACCAGATCACTCCAACGCCTGAGATTCTCCAGAGTATTGACCAGCATTGTCTTTAGCTGCAAATCACCCGGCTGAGAATCAAGACCCTTTTTCATCTCAATTATCGCATCATCATATTTACGCGTACGAAGATATATCTGTGCCAGTAAAGCCCGACCCAGATTAGAATCTGCTGACACACCGGCCCGCATCTCTCCTATTACCTGCTGCGCTTCATATAACTTATCACTATAGAACAACGCCTGACTCTTGATCTGCAATCCAACTGACTCACCCGGTTTCAATTCCAGGGCCTTATCGGCATATTCGATCGCCTTATCATATTCAGTCTCACGCAGAGCATACTTGGCCTTGAGAAGATATACTTTATTATCATTGGGATAATTCTTCTCCATTTCCGCTAATAATGGTCTGGCCTTCTCATTATAGCCGCCATCCATCATTGCTTCTATCTGCAATGTCATAAGCTCATCTGAGTCTTTTTCATTACGCTGCTGGGTATATACCTCTATCGCCTTATCATAATTGCCGGTATTTTTATACACCGAAGCCAGTATGCCACGCATTGACAACCGTTCCTCAGCATCAGTAGCCTTATTAACCTCTTCTGTCAGCAGACTGACTACCTCATTATCCTTACCGTCCGAAATATAGAAACGCGTCAGGGCCATTACCGCAGCGAAACGCTCTGCTCCTGTACTGCTATTGAGAATCTCCTGGAGCTTTTCTATGCCCTGACTGCTGCCCTTGCCTGACATACGCGAAAACAGCTCATAATTAGATATCAAAACTGAACTGCCTGGCATCTCGGTCATTACCTGCTGATAATACTTATCGATCATATCTATATATGCCTGCTTCTTATCCTGTAATGAATCTAACTGAGACATTGACTGCATGGCATTGGCACAGATTATATAGACGCTTTCATTTCCCTTGAGAGAATTACTGATAGCATTAATGTTCCGGAGCAACATATCTTCAATTCGCAATACAGTTTCTCGATATGTCTGCGCGGTTGCAGCATCAGTATTCGGTGAATATATCTGGTCATCTAGCACACCCGCCCAGAGTGGTGCATACTGAATAAAGAATCGCACACCCTGAATATTACCAGACGATACACTCATCAATTGCTCGATCCAGCTCATCATATTCTGAATCTTATCAGGACCGATATTATCCAGACCAATACCTACATAATCCTCATTAAGCATAATTATGTAATCAACAATAGCATCGGCATTAAATTTATTCTGCGATAATGACAACTCCAACTCTCTGAGTGCATCGGCCTTACGACCTGACTTCTGATAGATACGAGCCAGGACATGATGGCCTCTGGCTGACAGGGGGTTCTCACTAAGATATGTTGATAACTGGCGTTCTGCCGATTCATAATCTTCATTGGCATATAATATATCGATCTCAGCAAATCGGCCTGCCTGATCATCTATTGCCTTTATCTTCTTAACTACCGATTCTGCCTGAACATAGTCCTTCATGCCCATTGAGACAACCATTGTTTCAGTCAACGGTGCTACTGAATCTGGCTTAAGCTCTGCTGCCTTTGTAAAAAGCTCAATAGCCTTTAGACGATCTGCTTTTACCGACTCTGCCAGCTCTTCATTATTGGCCTGCTGCTCTGCCCTGCTGGCATAAAGACGACCGGCAGCTAATGACCGATCAAACTCATCCTTTATACCCTCAATAACAGATAAATTTATCTCGAACATTCGCTCCGGACTTATTGCCAGAGGATCAGGCTCATTGACCTTGGCCAATTCCTGGACAAAATAGCGGTCATCCGGCTCTGCTTCATGAGCTGCTGTTAGCATACCTCTTAACTTAGCCAGATTATCTGCACCATTTTTCATACCATTTATATAGTAACTGTAAAGATAATTTACCAGCTTACCTTCTGATGGATAACGAGTGACAAGCTCTTCAAGGGCCGCAACTTTCTCTGCTTCATCTTCTATAAGCTCACAACGAAGAAATTCAAGCTCGAATCCTCCTGTGCTTATATCCGCTACGACAGCCCTGGCCTCTTGCGTCTTTCCTGTCCGCAGTAATGCCTGACCCAGATGACGACGGATATCAGGATAACTGGCAGTGTCTTTTTCATACCTGCTGCCAAAAGCCTGAATCAATTGTATTACTTCCTGATAGGCCTTCGCTGATGGTATGCCGGTGTAAGTATCTAATATACTCACCAGATCAGTACCACTCCGCGGACGCACACTGAAAGATAAAATAGCATTCTGCAGGGCTTCAACCTTATATTCACCGCTGCGTAATAACTCATATAACTTCCAGCGGATCTCTGCCAGGAACAGAGCACTAAACTCCGTATTGTCCTGCTGATTGGCTACCGCTGAATATAATCTCTGAACAGCCTGCTTGTCCTTACCCAATGCCATAAAATGCAGACCTTCACAAGCCCTGGTTAACGCACTTGTCGTGCCTTTATTCTCAGAAAACTCAACTGCGATCGCTTCCAGCTCTTTAACCGCGGTCTCATCTGTTGCTGACAACTGAGTATCGATCAATGCCAGGAACGGCATAACCTCAACCTGACGATAAAACGATACCATGCGACCTTCGGGTGAAAGTGTCATTGAATCATCATAACTATAATATGTCTTTTGCAGGTACTTTCTGGCTGTATTCAATATCTCTTTGTCGCCACTGTCTGCACTTATAAAATAATTCAGCTTACCCAATACACTACACCAGATAAGATTATCTGGCTCCAGGGCAACTGCCTGCTCATAAAGCATGGCAACTTCCGCATAACTGCTCTCATTGGTAGATGATAGAAAATTGGCCTTACTTACCTTTATTTCCGCATCTTCCGGGAACTTCAACAAAGCAACATTATACTCTGATATGGCCGCAGTCTTGAACTCGGTCATCTGACGCATAATATCATTCTTCTTTTCACCGTCCAGAGTAACCTTGAGCTCATCTTTATAGGCATCTATACAAACTTCCAGATAATACTTGAAATAATTCTTATATGCCTGACTACTTTCCGGATTCGCCTCGATCGCCGCTTTTAATATCGCTGACGACTTATTAATGATCTCCTGCTTTGCAACCAGATTAGCTGCTGACTGAACCTGATAACCATAATAACAACCAGCAGCCTTCGCCCCTATGACAGAACCGCTGAACTTCTCCTCGATCTCTGCCAGCAGTGCATCTGCTGCTTCTTTATCACTTATCACATCCTGCGATAAAGCAGACTTGAGTTTCATCGCTACTGCAAACAGCCGCATTGACTGACCACTGGCGTCTTCTGGCTTTAATTCGGTCAGTTCAACCGCTGCCTCATCGAGCTTGGTCAGTGTTTCTACTCCTGAATAAAACTCCGCCATCTCCATATAAAGGTCGGCTATGTTTGTCCATGCTTCATAATTCGTTCCATCCAGTCGGACTATTGTCTCCCACGATGGCAGGGCGCCCTTAAGATAATTATCTGTGATCAGATGAAACCTGACCATCTCTTTATGGGCATCGATCTGCAACCCAGGGTTATTCTTACTGAATCGACGGGCGTCGGTTATGAGATGAAATACATCTCTGGCTCGCGGTGAATATTCATCCTTAAACAGGGCCTTCCATTTCTCCGAGGCCTCTTGCGGATTCTCTATGCCACTTACCTCACCTTTGAGCTGAGCATAGTATGATTCCAGCTCTGTCAGAGCGGTACGACTCTGCTCTAATAATACCTGCGGGTCACGACCTAACAGCTTATGTATGGCCGTCGGCAAAAAAGGCCGACGAGAATCCCAGGCGATCGCCATTATCAATAGCAAGGGTACTGCTACTATCAATAATACCGTGATCAATTTCCTGTTTAACTTCTTTTTCTTTATCGTACGAGCCATAATTTAACTCCAAATCGACGGCCTGAGCCGACTTTCTCTCTTTTTCGTAATTATTTATCCTGATCTTCTGTTTGACCGTCCTCTTGCGGAGGCCATTTCGGAAAGAAATCTTCTACCAGCTCTGGTAATACCAAACGAGCCAGCTTTTCCACTTTCTCACACATAACTTCATCTGTTATCTCGCCTTTACCAGGCACAGTAAACTCTATCTTGGCAAAATAGGCATATTTATCACCCAGTGAATTCATACGCAGGCGAACCTGATTGCGGTCATAGAGATAATCACCATTTGCACTGAAGAAATAAGCTACCTTGGTCAATGCCCCTGGACGGGTTGGATCTCTTAACTCCAGAACCTTCATCGGGATCTTATTCTCTGTCGCATTTACGCCATAAACCTTAATCGGATATACCCCGGTAACAACTGGCATTGATCCACTGCCCGCACCGCAAACCTCTGGGGTATGAGGTACAGTATATTCATCACCGGTATAATAAGTCACAAATAACAGAATCCGGCGGAAAGGAGAACTTAACGGCTCTCGCTCATCTTCAAACCACCACTGAATATAATCCTCTGTACCCAGAGCGGCCTCTACCTCTTCATTAGCTATGCGACTTTTGTCTATTACTCGATAGGGCCAGAATTTACTGTCATCAAGATTGTCCAGCACCTGCTGCAACTCGATTGGTTTTTTGGTCAGATGCACGCCCAGCATTTTTACCGCAGACTGCAATCCTACTGCACAGATAAACAAAAATAACACACAGCCAGTAAATGACTTACTGCTGAATATGCGCTTTAGTGGTTCTATGATATATTCATGCATTTTACTGTTTCTCTGCCTCTCCTGCCGGACGATGTAATACTACTATGTCTTCATCGCCTGAGTCATCACCTTCATCGGTGTCATCTACCACAAAGTTGTTCATTATCCAGGTCAGCAGACCATACATACCAAAGGCCACACCCAGACTTACCAGACCCAGCATAGAATGCAATACACCAGTGGCATATTCCGGACCTATATATATGTATATTAATCCAGTTACCAATACCCGCAGCATATTACAAAATATCGCTATTGGCATAGTACTTATTAATAGTCCTATTCGCTGCCAGGTTGGGCGAACTTCCATCCAGGCCATAGCAACACCCAACGCGACAAAGGTACGCAACAGACGCATACCGCTACAGGCATCTGCCACATTAAGCTCTAACGGCTCTCCATTATACATGCCGCGAATTACAACACTGGTTGACTCGCAACTGACACCTGGCAACAGGTCCAGTAAATTAGCAGCAAAAAGGGAGGCCCAGATTCGCAACTGCATCGTTAATGGAGTATATATCTGATCAGGGATCTTGATCGCAAAGATCAAAAACAATATTGGCAGCCAGGTAAGTTTGAATATCCGCCAACCGCCAACCGTTAAAACCAACGCCGCCAGGGTAAATATCATCATCACTGGCTTAAGATAACCTACCTTAACTATTATACTGGCTACATAACAGCCCAAAAATAGCAATAGCAGCAAAAAACCTGTCAAACTGGCCTTGCCTGCTGTCGCCAGCAGCTTATCTCGCACCTGATACAGAAAATACAGACTAAACGCCGGGATAAGCAATCCATGCGACTCACTGGGGGTTGCCCATAAGGCAAAAAGTCGCTGCACTTCCTGTTCAAATAAAAAGTAGAACAGAATACCTACTATCGCAATACGCCAACATCTGTCGATTATGTCATTTCTGCTTTTTGCTGTCTCTGTTATCATAAACCTGCCTTAAATATACTGTTAACAAATGAGATTGTCATATAGGCCATGATTGCCATGAGCAAAAACTTCAGCTTGCTCTGATCTGCTTTCAGGCGGCAGTTTAATCCTGCTCTCTTACCTCTAAGCATGCCCCCCATAAATATCGGAGGCAAATCATACCCTTGAGTATGTTATCAACGGCCAAAATCAACATCTGCCAGGTTGCGATCATATACAAAGCCAAAACCATAGGTAGTACGGAAACTCTGACGGATCACTGCCAGCCATCTGGCTGTCGGATGAGAACCTACATTGATCATATCATTAGGCTTTATATATATGTCAGGCTGAACACCTTCAAATAACTTCTGCAAATTTACACGATATGTAATTTCTGAATTATTGCCGGTGGCCCGTGTTATATCACACCTGTCCGGAGATGCCAGAGCAGCCAGCCCTCCAACCGAGGCTATCGCCTGCTTGAGTGTCATCTTCTCGCCAGTTAACTGGTACGGACCAGGACGAGATACCTGACCCATTACATAATACACACCTGTCGCATTATATGGCACTGATATATAATCACCCGGCAATATAACAATGTTCTGACTCAGATCACCATTATTCAATTCCTTAAGATTTATCTTGATCACTTCCTGACCATATTGCAAAGGCTTATAGCCCAGAACATCATCCTGGGCAGCTATATTTCCCAAACTCTCCGGGCTGACTGGCTCATTACCCTGCCCTTCAACCTGGAAGCCATCCTCGCCCATTACCACTTCAAAACCATCTGCGGGTACTCCCTCAGTAAGCTCAACTGCTTTCTGGTTATCCTCCTGTGACCAGGTTGGTAATGAGACCACCGACAAAGGACTTACAGTCTCAAGCAATTCCTGCTCAACGGTTTTAACCTCTTGCGGCTCCGATTCCGACGGGGCTTCCTGCAACTCTGGCTCTGTTGCTTGTTCAGCTTCAACTGCCAGTTCCGCTTCCTGTGCTGGTGAATCCTGCTGATATTCAGCAGGTATCTCCACCGGACTGAACACCCCGGCATCTGAAACCGCATTCACTGTCTCTGCCTGTTCATCTACTAACAGATCTGAAGTGGGCACTTTACGAATCACATAAACAAAGTCAACACCACGAGGCGGAACACCACCAGCATGGGCCAGGGCCTTCAATATCCGCAAATCGGGTTCAGTTAACTGATATGGTGCAGGAGCTGGCACTGCTCCGGTAACGGTATAAACCTTACCTGTAGAGGCCGCCACAACCACACTTACCTTTGGCTCTTTTATATAGTCAGGACTCAATGCCCGTTCCAGACTCTTTTGCAACTCCAATTCGGTATAACCAGCCGCCATTACACTACCGATCTCAGGCAAAGTTATACGACCGGACTCTGATACCTGCTTCTGGGCCTGCCACTCATTGTTCGACTGGAACAGGTCCATTATTGAGATGTTAATCACATCGCCTGAACGAATTACATATTCACTCTCTGGTACCAGCAGATCTTCCGGACGAGGACTGCGCGCATTGGCAAACGGCTCTGGCTCTTCGTCAACCACGCCCAGATTGTTCAAAATGATATTGGTTACCGGCGTAGCCTGAAACCTTCCGATCGCCTGCGGGTCATCACAACCGGTGACATACACCAGACACAAGGCAACTGTGAGAATAACTGGAAACATCATTACAGTTTTTGTTTTCTTCATGCTCTATTCTTCCGTAAACTATTACTGAACTTACTGATAAATATGCCGACTAGACATTTACCCAGCTTATCAACTGATTAATCGGCTACTATTGACTTTCGCTTTACTAATTCTGTGCTAAATTTATTTTACACAACGAGTAACAGAAATAAATCTCCTCGACTTAAACCATATTCTCTGACATAAAATATCCGATCGGGGCTGATTTAACTCTCTCTCGCAAAAATCAAGACTCTTATAATACGAGATAAAAGACTATTTATACAAAAAAAATCGAGAAAAAAAATAAAATTCAACTATTTTTACCTTTTCATTCGATAAATAATCTATAGTATAGAATCTCGTATAGGGTACTGGTAAAAGGACTTACCACCATAAAGGGCATTAAGCCAAGGACTCTCAATGAAAATAGTTATTATTGGTGCTGG
>JAFGDI010000038.1 GCA_016932145.1 Sedimentisphaerales bacterium | reverse complement strand
TGAATGCGTCTCGCAATAGGCCTTGCGACTGGGCATCCAGGTTTCGATATCATACATGCGATATTTGGCCGAGCCCATATCGCCGGTACATATCTCCAGTACATGGTGGGGCAGTTGCAGCTTCTGCAATACTTCCTCAGAGTTTACCACGATCTGCTGATGCCATTTCTCTGATTCTTCAGCTTCGTTCTTGCAGATAATTACCTGCTCGACCTTCTCGAACTGATGGATGCGGTACAGGCCGCTGGTATCTTTACCGGCAGAGCCAGCTTCACGGCGGAAGCACAGGCTCTGGGCCACATACTTCAGCGGCAGGTCCTTAACATCCAGTATCTCGCCGCTATACAGACTGGTAACCGGCACTTCGGCGGTCCCTACCAGGAACAGCTCATCGGCGGGCACCTGATATACCTGCTCTTTACCTTCGGGGAACCAGCCGGTGCCCAGGAAGGTCTCTTCTCTGGTCATAACCGGCACGGTCAGGGCCTCAAAGCCCTTAGCCACCATTGAATCATGGGCCAGGGCCAGCACCGCCCGATGCAGCAGGCAGCCAGTGCCTTTGAGAATATAGTTTCTCGAACCGGCCAGCTTCACGCCGCGTTCGATATCGAGAATACCCAGCTCCAGGCCCAGGGTTACATGATCTTTAGGCTCAAAGCCAAATTCTCTGACCTTACCCCAGGAGCGAACCACTACATTACCGCTGGCATCCGGGCCAACTGGTGTATAGGCACTCGCCGGCTGCGGGGTCCGCAGCATAAGGGCCTCAAGCTGCTTTTCCAGCTCTATGCTCAGTTCGCCCAGTTCCTTCTCGCGCACCTTGGAGGCGTTGAGCTTTTCCACTGCGGCCTTCTTGGCAGCCGGGTCTTTGATCTGAGCGATCTCCTTACCGGCGGCATTCTTCTGGGTTACGATATCCTGAAGCTCCTGCTTTGCCTGCTTGAGCTTGCCATCAACAGCGAGTATCTCATCGATACGGTCCGGGATGTGCTTATCAGCACAAGCCTTCTTGAACACTTCCGGATTGCTTCTTATCAGTTTAATATCAATCATGGTTATTTATCTCTTACTTATCAGTAATGTTTTTGAGAGTAACAAGTAACAAGAAATAAGAAATAAGCTCATGATTCTCGCTCCGCTCGAAACTATCTGATTTTAATTCGCCTGCTTTGCTGGCGTTTAAATTTAGCTTCGCCCGCAAGGGCGTAACGAGAGCTTATTTCTTATTTCTTGTTACTTATTTCTTCCTCATCAATATCTGTAATGTTCCGGCTTATACGGGCCTTCTTTGGCAACACCCAGATAGCCAGCCTGCTTGTCGGTCAGGGTCTCGAGCTTCACGCCTAATTGCTCTAAGTGCAGTCTGGCAACTTCTTCATCAAGCTGCTTGGGCAGGGTGTAAACTTTCTTTTCATAGTTCGAGCTATTGTTGAACAGTTCGATCTGGGCCAGCGTCTGATTACTGAAAGAATTACTCATAACAAACGAAGGATGACCCATCGCACAGCCCAGATTCACCAGCCGACCTTCGGCCAGCAGGATAATGCTGTGGCCATCGGGATAGGTGTACATGTCAACCTGTGGCTTGATATTGGTCTTTTTAATACCCGGGGTAGCCTTCAGGCCCGCTACATCGATCTCGATATCAAAGTGACCGATATTGCACACGATCGCCTGATCCTTCATCATGCTCATATGCTCGGCAGTGATAATGTCGCAGCAGCCGGTAGTGGTGACAAAAATGTCGCCGCGTTTGACCGCATCTTCCATCGTGGTGATCTCATAGCCTTCCATCGCTGCCTGCAGGGCGCAGATCGGGTCGATCTCAGTAACTATTACCCGCGAGCCATAAGAGGCCATCGACTGGGCACAGCCCTTGCCCACATCGCCATAACCGGCGACAACTACCACCTTACCGGCCAGCATTACATCGGTGGCCCGCTTGATACCATCGGCCAGTGATTCCCGGCAGCCATACTTATTATCGAACTTGCTTTTGGTCACTGAGTCATTGACATTGATCGCCGGGCAGAGTAATTTGCCTTCTTTGACCATCTTTTCCAGATTATGCACGCCGGTAGTGGTTTCTTCCGACACACCGCGAACCTCGGCCATCAGATGCTTATATTTATCCGAGTGCATGATATTGGTCAGGTCGCCACCATCATCCAGCAGCATGTTGGGGCCTTTACCGTCCGGCCACATTATAGTCTGCTCAATGCACCATTCATATTCAGCTTCCGTCTCACCTTTCCAGGCGTAAACGGGTACTCCTGCTTCAACCAGAGCGGCGGCGGCATGGTCCTGCGTCGAAAAGATATTGCAGCTTGACCAGCGAATATCAGCTCCCAGCTCACGCAGGGTTTCGACCAGAACGGCAGTCTGAATAGTCATATGAATGCAACCGCAGATGCGGGCACCCTTTAACGGCTTTTGTGCTTTATAACGGTTGCGGATGGCCATTAAGCCGGGCATTTCCTTTTCCGCTATACTGATCTCTTTTCGTCCCCAGGACGCCAGGTTAATATCTGCTATTTTATAATCCTGTTTGCTATTGCAATTACAAGCCATTATCTAAACTCCGTTTTTAACTGTATTTATCTCATATGTACTATAAAACCCAGATTTTAATGGCGATTTGACACTATATCAAGATTATTCTCAGGGATAGTAGGTCGCTTTTACTGACAAAAGGCAGGAAGGCTCGCTCATGGTTTGGGATAATAGCATATCAGAAAGGGAGTAAGATTGCTTATCCCTTGCGTAAATACCTTTATTGTAGTGCTTTATGTAGTAAGGAAGTGCTTTGAGATGATGCTTTTATTGAATTGAAGTGAAGATGCCTGTAAAGGCATTCGGATAGTAATAATAGAGGCCTATATCTTAATAACAACCTGTTAAATAATGATTTATGATGAATATGTTGTCAGGTGAGATAGAAGTTATAGTTTATTTCAGGGCCTCAAAAATATCTATTACCTGCTGTTGAGTTTGAGATTTGAGCAGCTCAGCACCAATAGTGTACCAGCCATCGCCGTGATCGATGGCTCTTTTTACCGAAGCCAGATATTTCATTTCCTTCTTCTGTTGAGGAATATTCATTACAACACATATTATCTGATCGATTAGGTATTGCCTGTTACTAAGCAGTCCCAGCCCGCTTTGCGATATGTCATGAACTATGATCATATGCTCTGGTCCGAGTTCAACTTTATTGCCAACTTTATTTACTGTTCTCAGAGTGCTTCTGGCTCGGAAGAAGTATCGCTGATGTCTGCGGCCAAAGGGCAGATCTTCAGTTGTCGTCTCGATGCCCATAGCCTGAAGTATGAGTTCGTCCTGTGCCTGTGAATCACTTTTCATATTATACAGGGTGGAATCGATAAAATTAGTGAATGAATTAACAATATTTTCGTCTAATTGCTCAGGGGCCATATCTCTGATAAGGTCCATAGCTTGCTCGACAGGCAGCGCAGAATTACGATAAGGTCTTACCGAGGTCATTGCTTCAAACATATCGATAATGGTAATGATACGGCCGTATATAGATATTTCATCGCCGGCGAGTCCGTTGGGGTATCCTTTGCCATTGAGTTTTTCATGATGTTCGGCTATGAGTTTTATTACTATGTCTGACAGGCTTGAAAACTGTTGCAGATGTTCTACGCCTTTTGCTACATGGTTTTGAATTATCTGGAAATCACTTTTGCTTAATTGCTCGCTGGTATTGAGTAATTGCTGAGGTACGAAAATTTTGCCTATATCGTGTAAAAGGGCACCAGTGCCCAGATCATTCAGTGTTTTAGTATCTTTTATGCCAATCTTCCCGGCATAAGAAAGGAGCATAATACTCACATTTGAGGCGTGAGTAGCGGTATAGAAATCATGGTTGGATATATTGAATAGATGGCCAAAAGCCTCCTGATCTTTGAGAACCAGATTTATAGTATTTTGCGTGAGTTTATCAACTTTATTTAATGTGGTAGCGTCAGGTAGCTCAGAAGTGAGTTCCTGAGTTAATGCCAGGGTGGTAGCGTATAATATCTCGCATTTACACTCCAGAGCAATGTTTTTATTGTCGATTATGCCTGCCAGGGCGTTTTCTATGGCGTCATAGTATTTCTGATGATTTTTTGTCTCGATATAGACATACTCTGTGCCGGCATCGAGCAGACGATTGTAGTCTTTGATACCAAATTCCAGTTCTCCGCTTTTATAGAGATTATATGTGGGGTTGGTGTATATATATACTTCAAGCCCGGCAAGACTTTCTGGTGGAACCGATGCAATAGGAACCGGCAGAAAACCGACCTGCACACAACTTCTCTTACCTGATATCTGACTCTTTCCCAAAGCCTCATCTACAGCCATTTTCAGCTTCTTC
>JAFGDI010000037.1 GCA_016932145.1 Sedimentisphaerales bacterium | reverse complement strand
GTCAGCATAAGATAAGCCGCCTAGCTGACAGTCAAGTCGTTTGTCCTGCCACAACTCAGTTACAGAGGAAGCGTCAGGAGCGATCTTAAATGCCTTACCCCCTAGCTTGTAACCATTAGAGACATATATTATGTCTTTATCAATTATGGGTGTAACTGCATTTATGTCATAGGCTACTTTATGAGCTACCTGCCAGAGCACTTTACCATTAGCGGCATTAATACCGTAAATGTTTTTATCAAGCATAGTTACCAGCATTCTGAGACCGGCATAATCTACCACTACTGCAGAACAATAGGCACTTTTATCACTTATCGGTGATTTCCAGATTAGCTCACCGGTGTTTTTGTTGAGTGCTACCAGAGAGGCGTTTTCACCGCCGGGCGTACAGATGACCATATCTCCTTCTACAACAACACTTTCTGAAACACCCCAGGTTATATTACGACCTCCATAGGTTGCAAAGGTATCAACTGCCCAGAACTGATTACCATCAGTAGCATTAAAACAATGGAGCTGACCGTGAGGGCCAAAGACATAAACCTTGCCATCATCGTAAGTTGGCGTTGTCCTCTCCCCGGCATATTGCTTCTCAGTCCAGGATGTGCCATATGGCTTTTGCCAGATAACATTACCTGTATTGCGATCGATCGCTGAAATAGTTGCTGTCTTATTTTTCATGCCAGTAGTGTAAATCATTTCACCAACTGCAATTACAGATGAATAACCATCACCGATACCCTGGGCCATCCATTTCAATGACGGACCGTCAGCAGGTACAGTATCGATCAGATTGGTTTCGCTAAAAACACCACGACGACCTTCACCTCGCCACTGGGGATAATCAACAGCATAAAGCAAAGTGGAAAAAACGGTAAGAGCGAGTAAAACGGCTTTAGTCATATTCAACATAATATCGCTTCCTATAATGAGTTATATTGTTTAACCAACAATTCGGACCGTCTCATTATATCCAGACTAGCGGGAAAAAGCAAACATACAGTTCAGATGCAAAACAGCTTTCAAAACCTGGATGGCCTATATGGAACAGAAATAAAAAAAACCTCGGTCATCTATTAAAGACAACAGAGGTTTTTTATGGGCAGAACTGGACTTGAACCAGCGACACGCGGATTTTCAATCCGCTGCTCTACCAACTGAGCTATCCGCCCTTCGGTGATAAAATCAGAAGCCTTTGTCAGGCAGCCATTTAATCACTGAGTCGGGTATAATACTCCAAAGGCGATAGAGTTGCAAGAAGAAAATAGATTATTTTTTCAAAATAATAAAACTGCAATTTTGTATGCACTGCATGCAAAATATGTATATAATTCAGGGGTAGCCATTTTAAGAGAAAAAATGCGAAAAAATGCAGGTTTTACTCGATTTTCACAGAAAATGAGGTGTTTTTATGGAAAAGGTAAAATTAAGTCAGGGTCAGCGTTCGCTGCTAAAATTGATCTATCAGATGGTATCTGCCAATCCCTTTGGCGTAGAAATATTATCGCTTGAAAGAGAGTTAGGCAATGGCAAGACCGGGTTGACAGGCGAAGAATTGTCGAGATTGTATATTGAAAAGATCGATAACTTTTTCGCTATTATAGACAAGCAACTGGGCCGACCGGCCACATTGGCTGATTTTGACGAATCGTACCGCCATGAAGTATTCTATATGATCTGCTGTGGTTTATTTAATAAGAACATGACCAGATTTGATGAGCAGACCAGGCAGCAACTGGCAAGCCCAGACAAGCAGTTGGCAGTTGATTTTGCCGATGGCATGGTAAAGGAGATGCTGGTTCGAGGGATAGATAACGCCGGGATCAATCGTGCAATGGGTTATATGTACCAGATGCGTCGTGCCTGGTGGTTTATATCTAAACGGCTGGCAGGCAAAGGCGAATCGATGAATCAGTTACGACAGGACCTATGGAACAATATCTTTACGCACAGCATAGAGATATATGAAAAAACACTGTGGTATAGAATGGAAGATTTCTCGACACTGCTGCTAGGCCCGACCGGCAGTGGCAAAGGAGCGGCCGCCTCAGCGATCGGCTTTAGTAGTTATATACCCTATGATGTCAACCGTCGCCGATTTGCAGAAAGTTTTGTTACGAATTTTGTATCGGTGAATCTGTCGCAGTATCCTGAAACCTTATTGGAGTCAGAGATATTTGGCCATGCTCGAGGCGCCTTTACCGGAGCTATCGATCAGTATAATGGCGTTTTGAGTCGATGCAGTCAATATGGTACGATATTTTTAGATGAGATAGGCGAGTTGAAGCAACATACCCAGGTGAAGCTGTTGAAGGTATTGGAAGAGCGGTCATACAACCGACTGGGCAGTCATGACAAATTGCGCTTTCATGGTCGGGTCCTGGCGGCGACGCACCGCCCTATCGACCGTTTATGCCGGGAAGATGGCTTTCGTGAGGATCTGTATTATCGTCTGTGCAGCGATGTGATCTATGTGCCATCATTGCGTCAGCGACTGGATGAATCGCCTGAAGAGCTGTCAATTTTAGTGGACCATTTACTGACTCAGTTCCTGGGTCATTCCGATTTGGAATTGTCAGCCATGATAACTGAACGGATAGCGGCCGAGATGCCTGCGGACCATCCCTGGCCGGGCAATGTACGAGAACTGGCACAAATGGTACGACGGGTTATACTGAGAAGGAGCTGCGGTAATTTAACCGAAATAGCAGCTGGAGCCTCAGCCCTGATGCCCGATACCGGGACTGAATGTACCATAGCCGAACTAACGGAATATTACTGCAAAAAACTCTACGACAAATATGGCAGCTACAGCATAGTAGCCAACATAACCGGCCTGGACTGGCGGACAGTAAAACGAAGTTTGAAGGGGTAAGGACACAAATCCTAAACAAAAATGTACTTAGTAATGTTATTCGCTAAAGAAACTAATGCTTATTTTAACGCAAGGACGCTAAGCCGCCGAGACGCAAAGAATATAAGAGTTTTAACCACTAAACACACGAAGCACTCGAAAATAAATTGATCTTCTTTTAGTGTATTTGAGGTAGCTCGAGCGTCTCGCTTGAGATTAATATTTTAAACCATAGAGGCTCAGAGGACACAGAGAAAGAAGAAAATTCACCATGAAGGGCATGAAGAAAAAAGTCTTGATTAATGATTCGCCCGCCCGGCGTAAGGGCCAGCGTTCACGCCTTCCGAGTCTCCCGATATATCGGGATTAATCAAGCATGAGCGCAGCGAATACCATAATAATTAAGAGGTTTTAGCCACAAGGAACGCATAGAAACACAAAGAAGAAGTAAAATGTTTTTTTGCGAGGATTGAAGGATAAGAGGATAATACAGTTAAACCTCCATTAGCGCCACTATCACCACGGTAAAAATCTAATATTTATGGAACCACGAATTGACTCGAATTTTCACGAATAAGAAAACGCAAAGAACGATACTCCAGACAACTTTCGCCCTAAAGCCACCATATTATTCGTGCATAATCGTGCATATTCGTGGTTCTGCTTTTGTTAATTCTGTCATAAAAGAATTCAAGATCATAATGCTTATTTTAACGCAAGAACGCTAAGCCGCCGAGACGCAAAGAATATAAGAATTTTAACCACTAAGCACACGAAGCACTCGAAAATGAAAATATTCTTCTTTTAGTGTATTTGGTGTGGTTCGTGGTTAGTCCTGGAGTTTACCCGATACTCCCCTACCTGACGGTAAAATCTAATATTTATGGAACCACGAATTGACTCGAATTTTCACGAGAGAAT
>JAFGDI010000036.1 GCA_016932145.1 Sedimentisphaerales bacterium | reverse complement strand
TGGCTTTTAATGCGTTTCGTTTGCCAAGTCCCGAATTGTCGGGATTTCGGGCCTTGCCCCCAACTGTCGGCGTTCCCAGGGGCGTGAACCCTTACCTAAACTGTTTAGTAACAAGAAACAAGTTTACCGTCTGAGGCCTGATAAATCACTATGTCGCGTTCTGGTGCCATAGCGAATATGTTACATATTATTACTAATGGAATAAACATGTTTTTGCTATATTTTCGTAATAATTCTGCGAATTTGCTATTGCCAAAAACCAGATTTAAGCCGATAATGCCAGTGCATGGATACCGAACAAAAACTTAACATACTCACGGATTCGAGTAAGTATGATCTGGCCTGTTCCTGTCGAATGAAAGATGAGCCAGGTAGGTTGCGTGGCCAGGCGGGCAGATGGATCTACCCAGCTGTATTGCCAGATGGTCGTAAAACTTTTTTATTAAAGGTGTTACAGTCAAATAAGTGCATCAATGACTGCAAATATTGCCCTTTTAACGACAGCAGAGATATTGAGCGGGTAACCCTCGAGTCAAGTGAGCTGGCAAATGTGTTCATGGAGCTGTTTCATGCCGGGCGGGTCGAAGGATTGTTTTTGTCTTCCGGGGTAAACAGCTCAGTAGATAAGACCATGGAAAAAATGTTAGATACAGTTCGCATCTTGCGTAACCGGCATAAGTTCCGCGGATTTATCCATCTCAAGATAATTCCCGGCTGTAGCGATGAGGCTATATGCCAGGCAGTGCATCTGGCAACGCGGGTATCTGTGAATATTGAGGCCCCTAACGCCGGACGACTGAGCAGGCTGAGCGTAAAAAAGAATTTTGATGAAGGTATAATCAATACGATAAAAAAGATCAATCAATATCGCCAGAATGTCAGGCATTACTGTGGTCAGACCACCCAGTTTGTAGTTGGAGCTGCCGGGGAAAGCGATGCCGAGATAATCAAGGCTACCGACCGACTCTATACTGGATATGAAATGGAACGGATATATTATTCGGCCTATCAGTCGCCAGCAATAGAACCAGCTAAACCAGAGCCGGGCACGCAACTGCCCTTATTTGCTGACATTCCCCTGACCAGCAGCAAAACCAATGCCTCATTCATTCGGGAACACAGGCTTTACCAGACCGATTTTCTGCTGCGAAAATACGGTTTTAGCAGTAAAGAAATACCTCTGGATGCCTCTGGCAATCTATCACTGGAAAAGGACCCCAAGTTAATGTGGGCCCAAAGTCATGCCGACTTTTTCCCACTGGATATCAACAAGGCAGATTATTATGAAATATTGCGTGTGCCGGGCATAGGCCCGGTTCAGGCAAAAAGAATAATTAAACAACGAAAAGAGGCCAGATTGAACAGGCAAAATATTTCCTGTCTGGGCTTGAAAATCGACAAGTTAAGCAGCTATATTAAACTATAATGAGTAACAGGCAACATATAATAGAGCAGAAATTTGGCCATCAGCCAGAAATAAGGTGTCTGGACCATGGCTTTGTCCGGTTGATCGATTGCATGCCCGGATTATTACCAGCCGGGGAAGATACTGCCGACTATGCCATAGCCGAGGCCGCCAGATGCAGTTATCAGCGAGGTACAAGGTCAGTTAATGATGATAAGGCACTGATAGATTATCTTATCTGCAATGACCATAGCTCACCCCTGGAGATGGTCGAGTTCAAATTTCATATTAAACTGCCCATCTTTGTAGCCCGCCAGCTTTTAAGGCATCGCACCGCCAGCCTGAACGAGCTCAGCGGCCGCTATAGCGAACTGCCGGAGGAATATTATGTTCCCGAACCGGGCGAACTAAGGCAACAGAGCAAAACAAATAAACAGGGTTCAGAACCAGAGCCCATTGCAAATGCCGCATATGTTCAGCAATTGCTTACTGAAGGAGCCCAAGCGGCATTTGCTGATTATCATAAATGCCTGAACAGTGGCCTGGCTCGTGAACTGGCCCGTATTGCCTTGCCTCTTTCGACCTATACCGAACTATACTGGAAAATTGACCTGAAAAATCTGTTGCATCTGCTGGACCTGCGCTGCGATGAACACGCTCAAAAAGAGATCCGGGTTTATGCCCAGTCCCTGCTCGAACTCATTACCCCCATCGTACCCTACACTATCGCCGCGTGGCAAGAACATAGTATTTATAGGGGCGGCATGAAATTATCAGCCAGTGAAGTTGATACTCTGAAACATTTTCTCGCCGACCCCGCCGGGCCAGTACCCGCCCTTACTCACAAGAGCAAATCACGCCAGCATCAATGGCAGGAAAAACTCAAACGACTGGGCAAATAACAACTGCCCGTCCATACTCCCGACTAGCACAACATTTCCCCGGGTACCAGACTGATTCACTTAACATATATAAATATAATCTGTAACCGTTCACGCAGTGTTTCAAGTAGCTCAACCGTCTCGGTTGAGATTAATAATGCTGGCAGCCAAAGAAGGCTGAAAAAGATTGGCCTCAACCATAAAAGTAATCTTGAACCAGGTTGTTGGTTTTAATGAATAATCACAAGCGAGACGCTTGTGCTACTTTTTTCGTGAACGGTTACTATAATCTTTTATCACTACTGTCCGGTTACAAGTCGAACAGTAGTGATCTTTAATGTAGATATATATTGAAAACATACATTATAAATATAAAAACCGTTTCCTATTTGTTACTGGTTTCCTGTTCAATATCCTGAGCAAACTGCTTAATTGCGGCCCGGTATTTATCTTCTTCCAGCCAGAGAATATCGTTATGCCCGGCCTTATCGAGCCAGAGGCAGAATTTGGGGCTGGTGGCTTTATCGAACATTGTCTGGGCGTGTTCAAAAGCAACGATATTATCCTTATGGCCATGAATGAAGAGCTTAGGGCAGGTAATATCGCCGATCTTGTCGATATTAATAAATCTGTCGCCGGGTAATCCAGCCCAGGGCAGAACGGTACTGAAAGCCGATTTGAACCCGCTTTCAATAATAAGCCCGGCACAAGCGTTATTCACCGCCAGGTCACACGCCGGGCCGCTACCTACAGAGCGACCATGTACAATTATCGTTTCCGGTGCTATTTTAAGCTCGCTCACCATATAGTCATAGACCAGTTGAGCATCGGCCAGCACATTGGCCTCATTGGGCCTGCCGCCACTAATACCATATCCGCGATAATCCCAGGCGACAACGGCAAAGCCATCACTGCGATAAGCAGCCAGAATATCAGCCAATGTACCCAGATCTTCATAATTGCCATGATTGAACAGCACAGTATAGCGGGCCATAGGATTGGCCAGATAGCGAAGGGCCAGCTCTATGCCATTGCCTGCCTTTAGCTTAACTGCATCTGGCATAGTTGAATAACTCCGCCGGCAGGGAAATATCATACGATTAATAGAAAATACAGCCAAAACCGCAAACACTATTATTAAAGCTACTAATCTGATCACGAACATACGATCAAAACGCCTCCATGCGGGCCTGGCCCCTTCTTCTTTCTTTTTTTCAGTCATAATTCCAACCTGCCCATCATTGCAGATATTATCTTAACTACCCTTTTTACAACTAAATAGTCATATTAAGACTTTTTTCTACTTTTACCACTACTTTATTCCTGATTATTCCATGCTTTCCGCTCCCCTACAACATCGTCTGAAAAAATATTTTCTTTTTTTCATTTGCATGAGCACCCCAAAATATTATATAATAAACACGACTAAGTTGGTGTATGATTCGGAATCGATCCGGATTTGAAGAAATTTATATGAAAATATCAAAAAAATGTGACTATGCCTTACGCAGCCTGCTGGCTCTGGCCAGTGAACCTGACGGATTGTTCACTATTAAGGAAATAGCCCAGAGTAGTGACATATCCCGCCGGTTCCTGGAGCAGATCATGCTGGACATGAAGAATCTGGGCTGGGTGGTAGGCCATCCCGGCCGGGATGGCGGTTATAAGCTGGCGATCAGCCCCGAAACGCTGACCGTTGGCATGATAGTCCGTCATTTTGACCAGATGCTGGCCCCAATCGAATGCGTTTCGGTGCGGGCCTATGAAAAATGCTCGCAGGAGAAATGCTGCCGCTTTCGCAGGCTGTTCCTCAACCTGAGAAATCAGGCAGCCCAGGTATTGGACAATACCACCCTGGCAGACTTGTGCGAGTTCGAGCCGGTAACGGCAGAAGAATTACGCGAAAGCGGGTTCACAGATGGCATGGGTATATAGTAAATTGTAACCGCATAAACGGTTATATTCAAAGTAACTTATGAAAAATTACCCCCTTTTGCCCAAAGGGAAAGACACAAGCCGCCAGACGGCTTATTTTTGCGAAAGAAACACACACCAACTAAGTCGTGTTTATTTAATTGTAAGCAAGAGTACAAATAATGGAAATACAATAATGAAAATAATATCGATCATATACTCACTGGCACTTATAGCCCTGCCCTTTGGCCTGGTATCATGTGAAAAGCAATCAGAGGCAGATAGTCTTGAATTACTTAATGTGTCTTATGACCCCACCCGGGAGTTATATCAGGATTATAATAAAGTTTTTGCTCAGCACTGGCTGGCAAAGACCGGTCAGAATATTACCATTAATCAGTCGCATGGCGGAGCGGGCAAGCAGGCACGAGCCGTTATCGATGGCCTTAAAGCCGATGTTGTCACTCTGGCTCTGGCCTATGACATTGATGTTATCGCCGAAAAAACCGGGCTGTTCCCGGCCAACTGGCAAAGTCGTCTGCCGCATAATTCAACACCCTATAGCTCAACTATAGTATTTCTGGTGCGTAAGGGTAACCCCAAAGAGATAAAAGACTGGGACGACCTGATCAAGCCCGGCATAGAAGTCATTACCCCGAACCCCAAAACCTCTGGCGGTGCCCGCTGGAATTATCTGGCCGCCTGGGGCTATGAACTTAATCGCCAGCTTGGCAATCTCGATAAGGTAAATGACCAGCTGTATGCTCAGGAAGTGGAACAGGCCAACGAAAAGGCTCAGGCATTTGTTACCGAACTGTTCGACCATGTGCCAATACTGGACACCGGGGCACGCGGGGCAACTAATACCTTTGTACAGCGAGAGATAGGTGATGTGCTGCTGGCCTGGGAAAACGAGGCTTTTCTATCAATTAAGGAGCTGGGAACCGATAAACTTGAAATAGTAGTACCATCGATAAGTATTCTGGCAGAGCCTTCAGTTACAGTAGTTGATAATAACGCCAATAACCATAACGCACTGGCAGCGGCACAGGAATATCTCAGTTTCCTTTACAGCCCGTCAGCCCAGAAACTGATAGCCAAACACTACTATCGCCCTGCCCTGCCCGAACATGCTGACCCCGAAGACATTGAACGCTTTCCACAGTTAATAATGTTCACGATCGATAAAGTTTTCGGCTCCTGGCAGCAGGCCCAGAAAACCCATTTTAACGATGGCGGTATTTTTGACCAGATATATGTTAAGGGAAGTAACAAGTAACAAGTAACAAGTAATAAGAAATAAGAAATGCAGTGATGCGTGTCTTATTTCTTGTTTCTTATTACTCTAAAAAACGATGAAATACCAATTCAAACAATATAATATTCTGCCGGGCTTTGGCCTTACTCTGGGTTATACCGTAGTATATCTTGGCTTGCTGGTCTTATTACCACTGGCGGCCCTGACATTATCAGCTCTGCAAATGACCTGGCCGGAATTCTGGTCGGCCATTTCCAGCCAACGGGCTATACGCTCCTTTGCCCTTACTTTTGGCACTTCATTTATCGCCGCAGTTATCAATACGATCTTTGGCCTGCTGATCGCCTGGTGTCTGAGCCGAATGAGCTTTCCCGGCCGCAAAATAATCGATGCTATGATCGACCTGCCCTTTGCCCTGCCCACCGCCATAAGCGGTATAGCCCTGACAGCGGTTTATGCACCCAATGGCATTCTGGGCGAGCCGCTGGCCAGACTGGGCATAAAGGTAGCCTATACCCCGATAGGCATAATAATAGCCATGATATTGGTCGGTCTGCCTTTTGTAGTACGAACCGTGCAGCCGGTATTGGCAGAACTCGAACGAGAGCTGGAAGAAGCGGCCCTGGGACTGGGTGCCAGTAACTGGCAGACCTTCAGCAAGGTCATCTTTCCCCTGGTATTACCCAGCTTATTAACCGGCTTCACTCTGGCATTTGCCCGCAATCTGGGCGAATACGGCTCTGTCGTATTTATCGCCGGTAATATGCCCATGAAAACGGAAATAACCTCATTACTTATAGTGACCCATCTGGAACAATATGATTATGCCGGAGCAACAGCTCTGGCCAGTGCCATGCTGATAATATCATTTGTATTATTACTGACGATAAACCTGTTACAAACCTGGTCAGGCCGGAGATTAAAGTAAAGACGCAGCATGTGCGTCTCAGGAATTTTAGCTTTATGTTATTCTTCGTACAAAACAAATACAATAAAGGTCTTATGCCGCCAGCCTGGCTCAACTGGACGCTGGTAGTCATTTCCCTGACATTTCTGGCGGTGTTTTTATTATTGCCCCTGGTTATAATATTTACCGAGGCCTTTCGTCAGGGTATGACCCTCTGGTGGCAAAGCATCAGCGAACCGGAGGCATTACACGCGTTAAAACTTACCCTGCTCACTGCGGCTGTAGCGGTGCCGGCCAATACCATCTTTGGCCTTGCTGCCGCCTGGTGTCTGGCCAAGTTCCGCTTTTTCGGTCGCAATATAATAATAACTCTGATCGATCTGCCCTTCGCCGTTTCGCCCATAATAGCAGGTATGCTCTTTGTCCTGCTTTTCGGTGCCCGGGGCTATCTCAGGGGTATTACCGACAGCCTTGACTTACAAATAATATTTGCAGTGCCGGGTATTATATTAGCCACCATGTTCATTACCTTCCCCTTTGTCGCTCGCGAACTTACCGGGCTGATGACTCAGCAGGGTTCGCAGGCTGAGCAGGCGGCTCTTAGCCTGGGTGCCAGCGGCTGGCAGACCTTCTGGCATATTACTCTGCCGGACATTAAATGGGGCTTACTCTATGGCATTATCCTGTGTAATGCCCGGGCTATGGGCGAGTTCGGAGCCGTTTCGGTTGTTTCCGGCCATATCCGGGGCAAGACCAATACCCTGCCCTTACACGCCGAGATACTTTATAACGAATATAACTTTTCCGCCGCCTTTGCCGTTGCCAGTCTGCTGGCCTTTCTGGCATTAGTAACCTTGGTAATTAAATCGATAGCAGAAAGACGCAAAAAGAGATAATCATGACCATAAGCATAACCAATATAACCAAGAGCTTCGGTAACAGTAAAGCCCTGGACAATATCAGTGTGGATTTTACCGCAGGTGAGCTTACCGCCCTGCTTGGCCCTTCCGGCTGCGGCAAAACAACCCTGCTGAGACTGGTAGCCGGGCTGGAACAGGCAGACCCCGGCTGTGGCGGCCGGATCATATTCAACGGGCAAAATGTACTGGCTGATACCGCGGGTAAACGCAAAGTTGGCTTTGTCTTTCAGCATTATGCCCTGTTCCGCCACATGACCGTATTTGACAATATAGCCTTTGGCCTGCGTGTGCGTAAAAAGTCTCAAAGGCCTACAAAGGCCGAAATTAAAGAGCGAGTATATTCGCTGCTGGAACTGGTGCAACTGGGTAATATGGCAGACCGCATGCCCAGTGAGCTCTCCGGCGGACAGCGGCAGCGAGTAGCTCTGGCCCGCGCTCTGGCTATTGAACCGGAAGTACTGTTATTAGATGAGCCTTTTGGCGCCCTTGATGCCAAGGTACGCACTGAACTGCGCCGCTGGCTCCGACAATTACACGATAAGCTCAATTGCACGAGTATCTTTGTCACTCACGATCAGGAGGAAGCCCTGGAAGTCGCCGACCGCGTCATTGTTATGAATAAAGGCCGCATCGAACAGATCGGCTCACCCGATGAGATATTTCACCAGCCGGCCAGTGAGTTTGTTATGCAGTTCCTGGGCGAGGTAAATGTCTTTCATGGCCGCATAGAAAGCGATGACCCACAAATGGTACATTTCTACGATCAGACCGGCCAGACCGATCAGCCTAATGCCAGAATGCTTATTCGCCCGCACGATCTCGACATTAGCACAGAACCCGATACCGACAAAAGGCAGATACCCGCAACTATAACAAAAATACAGACTGCCGGACCCTCTGTGCGGCTGGACTGCCGGGACAATAATGGCAAAATCGTAAATGTAAGAATCTCGCACGATATTTTTAACCGCTTACAACTGTTTATTGGCCAGAATATCTTCCTCACACCCAAACAACTGCAAATATACCGATCCGGCCAGAAATAACCAGACCAACGACCGCTTGTTAATCGCTTTGAGTGAGTTTTCCGTATCCCAGCTATACATATAACCCTTGCCATCACGAATCAGATTCCCGGCATAATCATACGCCACCGTACGATTTATGCCAGCACCTGCATTATATATAGCCAATATCTCATTATCTGTCAATGCCTTATTAAAGAACGAAACTTCATCTATTTTACCATTGAACAGATAACTGTTACTATTAAATCCTCTGCCAATATGCCAGAGCTGACTGTTCATTAAATCTTATTGTTTTGAAAAAATTTATTTTTATTGATTATCGCCGCTATAACAAACGAAATGCCTGTGCCTACAAGAACCACACCCCAACAATCGATTCTCAAACACACAACAATACCATTTGCAATCAAACCTGCACCTGAAGCAATAATTGATAACCCACCAATAATCAGACCAAACCAATAAATCGGCAAAATACTATTCACTGAAATAATATCCTTTCCACTTATCAACTTACTATTCAGTAACTGCACTTTACACATAAATGGTCCAAACCAAACAGTAATACAGAGCACAATCAATACCATAGGATCAGATTCTACAAAATTATTGCCTGACATATATCGTCTTAAGAATTCAAAAATAGTAGCTAAGCAAAAGTATATAACAGCTACTCTTTTAACAACTGCAATATTTGTCTTAATCAAATCGCCAAGTCTTACTAAAAGCACTGTAACACCCCTCTCCATCTTTAACCATATCCGCATAATAATCAGACATATTGACATTGATAGGATCAGCACCTATCAAGTTTAATGACAATTCACCATCGACAACGCCACAAAACTTAACTTCCATGGAAATACCATCTGGTCCACCACAAACTGTCGATTTAATTTGACCTTTAATATCAATTTGTCCTACCAGTGTTACCAAATCGAAACCAAAAGCTGATGCTCCGAGATTTATGCTTTGCCCAAGATTAACTCCTAAACTTTTTGTATCACACGCAGATTGATATGGACCGTTACACTTTTTGTTCTTAATTTCAAGATCTGCGACACCTATGTCTATTTGCATCCATTTCCATGTCA
>JAFGDI010000035.1 GCA_016932145.1 Sedimentisphaerales bacterium | reverse complement strand
GACCACTGACGGCGCCAATTTTGTCTATTTTAATCCTCACTGGCTGCATGAGCAGTTGGCAAATAATGTTATCGAATATCGTCTCAGATTTGCAGATAGGGTCCATGCTCTGCTTGATAATGGTGGGTTACTTACGCAGCAAAAGGCATCAGCATTGATGGCAAGTCTTGCTGATCAGATAGACATGGCTATTATTGCTGAGTCGGCTCGCTGGGGAGATTCAACCAGTTCAACGCCAAGAACAAAGGCCAATTGGCTGGATGCATTGCAATTTACTTACAACTGGATTAACGGTACGAGTAGCGTGTTGTCAACCAACGGTACATTGAATGCCAGACAGGACTGGCCAAAATATCCCAGAGAACAGCGATTGAAAGAGCAGTTCCGTTCGGTAGGGTGGTATTCTGAACTGGAGTCGCCAGTGCTGAGCAGTTATGGTGGTAAGGTTGAAACTGATTATCAGCTTACTATGTCTAATCCTAATGGCAGGGGAGTTATGTACTATACTACAGATGGTTCAGATCCGCGAGAACTGTCAAGTGATGTTAATGTGAACGATACTGTATTAATTGCGGAAAACGCCTCCAAATATGTGCTGGTACCAACGGCTAATGTGTTGAAACCTACTGGTAATGTACTGGCAGAGGTGTATAACAATATTCAGGGTAATGATCTGGCATCTCTCACTTCATCGGTTAATTATCCTGCTAACCCGAACTACAGAGAGCTTTGGCCTTCACTGGCAATGCCTGCTATAAACCACGATGAAAATTACGGGACAAGGGTGCGTGCTATATTGTATCCTCCGACTACTGGCTATTATACATTCTGGATAACCAGCGATGATAACAGCAGTCTGAGGCTTAGTTCTGATGCGAGTCCGGCAAATGCCGTTGAAATCGCTTATCTGGCAACCTGGTCGAATAGTAATGAGTGGTACAAAGAGACCAGTCAGCAATCAGAACAGATATATCTTGAATATAACAGACCTTACTACCTGGAAGCTTTACATAAAGAAGGAACTGGCGGCGATAATCTGAATATAGGCTGGTCTGGTCCGGGTATAAGCGGGCCGACAGTTATTCCCGGTCAATATTTGTCGGTTCCGGAAAATGTCTGGGCTTCTGTTAATTATGTTCCTGCCGGCTGGATATCTGGTGCAGGCGCAGTTGGCTATGAGAACCGCCCAGGCGAAGCTGTAAACTATTCCGGTTATATCAATACGGGTATTAACCTTCAAAGTCAGATGTATAATAAAGCAACTTCCTGTTATATCAGAATACCATTTAGTTATACAAGTTCTGATATCAATAGTCTTAAATTGAATTTACGATATGACGATGGTTGTGTGGTTTATCTTAATGGCATAGAAGTATATAGAGATAATGTTGATGGTGTTGTGCTAAACTGGAATTCTCAGGCTGATTTACCTCGTGATGACAGTATTTCAATAGCTATTACCCAGGTTGATATCAGCCAGAATATTGATTTATTGCGTAATGGTAATAATGTACTGGCTATACAGGGCTTGAATGATGCTGCGGGTAGTAGCGATATGCTCATTTCAGCTTCGTTGGTCGCTGGCGTTCAGGACCCGGGTCAGGTTTCTGCTCTGGCAGAAGAATATGCAGGTCCTGTTACACTGAATATCAGCAAGGAGATCAATACCCGGATATTTGATGGTTTAGAATGGTCGCCACTTACTAAGGCCTCTTTTTCTGTTGGCCCGGTAAGTGAAAGTCTGCGAATTACTGAGTTGATGTATCATTCTGAGTTGAACGGGGTGGAGTTTCTTGAGATCCGGAATATAGGAGCAAGTGCGGTTAACCTTAATAAGGTGTCATTTATTAAGGGCATAAGCCACATTTTTGGCGATCTATGGCTTGAGCCCGATCAGTTTATTGTACTGACTCAGGATAGTATTGCTTTTGCTGGCAGATATCCTGCCTTGCCTGCTGATTGTATTGTGTTGCAATGGGATTCTGGCTTATTAAATAATGCAGGTGAAGAAATAGTATTTTGTGATGCCAGTGGTGAGGTTATACAGGCATTTGAGTATAACGATTGGTATGACCTGACTGATGGCGGCGGTTTTACCATGAATATGCCAGACCCTGCTCAGGCGGACCTTTCTCTCTGGAGCCAGAAGGAAAGCTGGGCTGTGAGCACTTATGCCGGTGGTTCCCCGGGTGAGCTTGACGAAGCTCTTACAGGTAATAGCATTGTGATCAATGAGGTGATGTCTAATCCGACCGAAGGTATGCCCGATTGGGTAGAGTTAAAGAATAATACATCAATGCCGATAAATATTGGTGGTTGGTATTTAAGCGATTCCAACTCTGATCTGCTCAAATATCAGATAGAGCAGGGCACAGTTGTGCCTGCTTCTGGTTATCTTGTACTTTATGATGAGATGAGTTTTGGTTCAAGTTTGGGTCTGAGCAAGTTTGGTGAAAATCTTACCCTGAGTTCTGCGGTAAATGGTGTGCTTACAGGGTATCAGGTATCAGAAGATTT
>JAFGDI010000034.1 GCA_016932145.1 Sedimentisphaerales bacterium | reverse complement strand
GGCCAAAGCTCTGATCGACGGCCAGATCAATCTGGCAATGACAAAAGATGAACAGGTTATTATCCAGCCATCAGGCGAATCGTTCCGGCTCCTGCAAAATCCGAGATTTAATCAATGGCAAGTGCTTAATCGCAAATTGCATTGGGGGCGGTTGCCAGACTATAATAAATATGACAGTTCTGGAAATAATGACGATGCCTAACACAGCTACAAAAACATTACTGCTAATGTTGTCATTGGCGGCCCTGTCGCCTGGCCAGCAATATATGGCACAGGACGGTCATCTGCTCGATGCAAATAATCGCATTGGCAGTATGGGCTGGAATGGCAGCGGCAGTATAGATGCCTTAAATAATCGCAATCATAATATAATGACCGGCAATATCAGCGGCGGCCTGAGCTTTCAGGGCGTAACCCCATATAGCAGTAATATGCAGTTCCGGGGCACGACCAATACTAATACGCTGAGCAATTTCCGCCGCGATAGCATAGACATAAGCCGCCTGGGACGCAGTATCAACACGCCCCGACTTTTTATTGATTCCGGCACAGGAGTAGCCGGGAGCTTTGGCACTAATACCATACTGAACCCGCAGTCTGATTATCGCATATCAACCATACTTAACCCCCGCCTGCATAGTCGCGGCTTTGGTAATATGCTCAACAACTCATTATCAGGCAGCAGCGATCAGCGGACCTTAAAACTATTGCCCTCTGAACTATCGCTGATCTCTTCTGAAAAAACAACTGACGATCGGCCATATTCCGCTCGCTCGGCTCTGAACTGGCGTCTGGAACCTCGCTTGAATCTAAGAGCAGGTTATCAGGACAACAACTCTGCCCTGTCCAGCCAACTGTCATATCCTCAGCAGTCAAAACCAGCAAGCGCACAAGCTGACCCGGAAAAGGAATTGTATTTCCCGGAAGATAACAGCAGCCGGATCTTTTCTCCTGATGACCGGTCAGATAGCCTGGCCGTAACCGCCCAGGGCACCGCAACACAACATCGTCAGCAGTATGAAACATGGTGCCATGAAGGCAAAAGCCATCTCCGTCAGGGCCGATATTATAAAGCCGTTGACAGCTTCGGCCATGCGGTAATTTATGCCGGTCTCGATAATAATGAGGCCTTACGCCTGCTGACCATAGCCCGCTTCGCCGCCGGCGAATATATTGGTGCTTCGATCAACCTGTATCAGGCTTTCGACCGCTCCTTTACACAGACTGCGGCACAAGACCCGGACCTGCTGCAATTGTTCGATTCCAACCAGAGCTTTTACGCCGGCATGAAAGACCTGCAACGCTGCTACGACCTTACCGAAAATCACTCCCTGCTCTTCCTGATAGCCTGGCTCGAATATCAGACTGGCAATATCAGCACAGCCCGGTCAAATATGCACAAACTAAGCGAAGAGCAACCAGCCAACCAACTATTCCAGCAATTTGGCGATTATCTCGAATCAGCGGAGTAATTGCAACATACTCTCTGGCAGACTCATAATTCTTCATTAAATGAGCTAACGGGCCATCTGGCCTTGCGGCCGGGAGATGAAGCGTGGAAACAGGCAGGGAAATGCAACTCAAGCCACTGCTATACAACAGTTTACACTTTGTGGTAATATTTTTTAATATAGGCGGTAAAATAAAGCTCATAAAAAAAAGAAAAAACTCTTTTTTCATTTTGATTGACAAACATTGCCGGTACAGCTACAATTGCCACACAATCTTGTATTTCCTTAAAGATTTAAGGGCTAAAAAACAGGATTTCAGGCCTGGAACAGTGCAGACATGGAACCTCAGATTCTCATTTCTTCATGAAAAATCCTCAGCTTGTGTGAACTTACTAACAAAATATATAGCGATAAATTTTAAATGCCCGATTTTCCAACTTTAAAGATAGGTAATTTAGAGATCAATCCACCTATCATCCAGGGCGGTATGGGTGTAAGGATTTCCCTTTCATCTCTGGCCGCAGCTGTCGCCAATCAAGGCGGAGTGGGCGTAATAGCAACCGCCGGCATAGGTGGTATGGCCCGCGAAGGCGGCAAGACTTACGCTCAGCTCAATCAAGAGCAACTGACCGCCGAATTGAAGAAAGCCCGTTCTCAGACCAAAGGCTTGATAGGTGTAAATATTATGGTCGCCCTGGCTGATTATGATCAGCTGGCTAAAACCGCAGTAGAACAAGGTGCCGATATACTCATTTCCGGTGCCGGTTTACCCTTGAATCTGCCTGCTCACGCCGGGGATAGAGATGTTAAGCTCATTCCGATCGTATCATCTGCTCGTGCCCTGTCGATCATAGCGAAAAAATGGAAAAATAACTACAACCGCCTGCCTGATGCTGTTATTGTAGAAGGCCCGATGGCTGGTGGTCACTTAGGTTATGATTTTAATGAAGCCTTAGGCAATAAGGCCCGCAGTCTGGATGACAGCCTGCGTGAAATAATACCCGTCGCGGCTTCTTTTGCAAAGCCGATTCCGGTTATAGCTGCTGGCGGTATATTTGATGGTGCTGATATTGCCCGTGTACTTAAGTTAGGTGCAAATGGCGTACAGATGGCAACTCGCTTTGTCTGTACCGATGAATGTGATGTTCATCCAAACTTTAAGCAGATGTACCTTAACGCTCGCAAAGAAGACATAACTCTCATTCACAGCCCGGTAGGTTTACCAGGTCGGGTAGTGCAAAATGAGTTTGTGAAAAAGATCAATAACGGACATAAAGTTCCATTCAAATGTAAATATCAATGCCTTCGTAGCTGCGATTATAAAAATGCCCCTTATTGCATTGCCGAAGTATTGCATCAGGCGTCTCTGGGTAATCTGGAAAATGCCTTCGCTTTCGCCGGTAGTAATGTATATAAGTGTCATGAGATCGTATCAGTGGAAAAACTGATGCAGCAGTTGCGGCAGGAATATATCCAGGCGAATAACCAGTAATTAAAAAAAAACGGTGATAATCGCGGCAATGGTCTGTACCTCCCTCTCAAAGAGTATCCTGATCCTGAGCTGAAAATTATCACCCATGTAAAATAGAATAAACTGTCAGGTAGTTCGAATAATAGTTATATCGTTTCCAACCTGGCCTCTGGCAATGAGTTGCTCTTTCGAACTAACCTTGAAAGTAAAAATAAGGTTATTACGCCCTGATGGAGAAATATTATGGGTAAAAAGTTGTATGTAGGTAATTTGAGTTATGACGCAGGACAGAGCGACCTGCAGAGCGCTTTCGAGCAGTTCGGTACCGTTGAAAGTGTCAACATCATTACCGATCGCGAGACAGGCAGAAGCAAGGGCTTTGGTTTCGTTGAGATGAGCTCAGACGCAGAGGCTCAGGCCGCTGTTGCTGGTCTTGATGGCCGTGACTGTGCTGGTCGCGCTATGAAGGTTAACGAGGCTAAGCCTCAGGAATCTCGCGGCGGCTCTGGTGGCGGTCGTGGTGGTTTCGGTGGCG
>JAFGDI010000033.1 GCA_016932145.1 Sedimentisphaerales bacterium | reverse complement strand
GTTTCTGCTTTGATTTGTTGTTTGAAGGCATGTGTATTTGTTGGATGTAACAAAGAGGTAGTGGTGTATAAGTATCTGAGGAACAAGAAGTTAGTGTAAATTTTTGAGGAAACAAGAAGTAGGTGTATTTATGACAGTAATTAACAAAGTTGAAAGAGAAATCGCAGGCAGGACATTATCTATCGAGACTGGCAAACTGGCCAAACAGGCGTTTGGTGCCGTTATGGTCAGGTATGGCGATACCATGGTTTTATCCACTGTTGTGGGTGCTGAACCCAGAGAAGGGCAGGACTTTTTCCCCCTTACTGTAGATTATCGTGAACGCAGCAGTGCAGCAGGTAAGTTCCCCGGCGGCTACATTAAGCGCGAAGGCCGTCCTTCACAAAAAGAAATTCTCACCATGCGGATGATCGACCGTCCGCTGAGACCTTTATTCCCTAAGGGCTATTTTAACGAAGTTCAGCTCCAGAATACCGTTTATTCTTATGATGGTGCTAATGACCCGGATATTTTGGCTATGATCGGCTCTTCGGCTGCTCTGGCTATTTCTAATATCCCTTTTAATGGTCCTCTGGGTGCTGTTCGTGTTGGATATATCAAGGGTGGTTTTGTTGTTAACCCAACTGCTGATGAGATGGAACAAAGCACTCTGGAACTGGTTCTCGCCGGTCATACAGAGGCTGTTAATATGATCGAAGTTGCTGCCAAAGAGATGCCTGAAGCTCAGGTTCTCGAAGCGATCAAACTGGGTCATAAATTTATAGTTGAAATTTGTGATATGATCAATGAGCTCACTCAGGCTTGTGGCAAGACTAAAGATCCTTTCACTGTTCCTGATACTACCGAACTGGTAGCTATGCTCGAAAATAAGATCGGTGCTGAATATCTTGCCTCAAAGGCTTTAGAAATTAAGCAGCAGCGTCAGAATAAGGCTAAGGAGCTTTTCGACTCATTCAAGGCTGAGCTTATGCCAGAGGATGTACCTGCTGAGCAGTGGAAGTATTCTCCTGAGCTCATTCGTATGGCTATTGAAGACTTTGAGGAGAAGGTTGTTCGCGATATGATCCTCTCAGGCAATCGCAGTGGCGGTCGTGGCTATGAAGAGATCCGTCATCTCAGTGGCGAAGTTGCTATTCTTCCGCGCAATCACGGCTCGTCTCTCTTTACTCGCGGCGAAACTCAGGCTCTGATGAGCTGTACCCTGGGTACGGCTGCTGATGAGCAGATGATCGATGGCCTTGGTGCTGAATTTGGCCAGCGTTTTATGCTCCATTATAATTTCCCTCCTTTCTGTGTAGGTGAGGCTCGTCGTATTATGGGTCCGGGCCGTCGTGAGATCGGTCATGGAGCTCTGGCTGAAAAGTCACTGGCACAGGTTCTGCCCAGCCAGGAAGATTTCCCTTATACTATTAAGCTGGTTAGTGATGTTCTGGAGTCTAATGGTTCCAGCTCTATGGCTACTGTCTGTGCCGGTACTCTGGCTATGATGGATGCCGGTGTGCCGCTTAAAGCTCCAGTTGCTGGTATCTCTGTTGGTATGGTTACCGATAAAGATGGCAGATATGTTCTTATCACTGACATTCTCGGCGAAGAAGATCATTATGGCGATATGGACTTTAAAGTTGCCGGTACTAAAGATGGTGTTACAGGCATTCAGCTTGACCTTAAGGCTCGCAGTATCAGCTTCCAGCAGATCGAAGAGACATTCGCTCGTGCCAATTCTGCCCGTATGCAAATACTAAAGGTCCTGCACGGTATTATGGATGCTCCGCGTCCGGAAATTTCTGTTTATGCTCCGAAGATACTGGTTACCAAGGTGCCAGTTGATATGATCGGAACTATAATCGGTCCTGGTGGTCGTGAGATCAAGAAGATCCAGGAAACCACTGGTACCAAGATCGAGATCGAAGAAGATGGTACCGTATTTATCTCTTGTCTGGGTGGCTATGGTCACAAGAAGGCTCGCGATATTATCGAAATGATGACTCAGCCTATGCAGGTGGGTAAGATTTATACTGGTAAGATCGTTTCGATCAAGGAATTCGGTGCCTTCATTGAACTGGCTCCCGGCCGCGAAGGTCTTTGCCATGTCAGTGAACTCAGCAGCGGCTATGTCAAGAATGTTTCTGATGTTTGCAGTGTGGGCGAGGAATGTCAGGTCAAGGTTATTGCTATTGACCCACAGGGACGCGTTAAGCTCTCTCGCAAAGCTGTTGAACTGGAAAACGCCTCTGATAATTAAAAAAAAGATGAAATTATTATAAACTTATGCTTGACTAGTGCGAGTAAACTTTATAACATATTCAACTCGCTAGTATTATGAATATTGGTGAGGGGCAAAAGTGAATATTGAGCTTTGGTCTTATATAGGCCAAAGCTTCTTTCAGGAGAGATGGCTGAGCGGCTGATAGCGGCGGTCTTGAAAACCGTTGAGGGGAAACCCTCCGGGGGTTCGAATCCCTCTCTCTCCGTTAATAAAAAACCTCGTTTTTGGTAGCAAAAACGGGGTTTTTGTCTTTTAAACTGCCTGTATTTCAAAGCTTTTTCTTGCTCTTATTCTGGTAAGGGCACTATAAGATACTCCGGCAATTTCAGTTGTCGAGGGGAATCAAAATATTCCAGGATGGAAATACCATCTCCTATACCTTTGCACGACAGTGATGTGACTGTGTAGCTCATTATTACACTGTTGGTCAGGCATACCCCAGAGCCTTTTACAGTGAGCCCCAGCGAAAACTGCTCTTCAAAATCATATTCCGACCCGGTGGGGTAGGTGATTTCATCTTTTACCCCGATCAGCAGGTTAGCTTCTGACAGTGCCCGGGCCATTATCCTTTTAGCATGGCCGGCTATTCGCCAGGTGCAGTTCTTTATCTCACCGCTAACCGAGGCACTGGTCAGAGCCATCTGGCCGGCAGCATTTTGCCCGCTGAGGTTTATATCTGCTTCAAAATCACCCTTACAGCTTAGTGTCTTGAGCCAGGGGGCGGTTATCTGTGATACCTCGCTGCCATCATCCAGCCAGCTACTTACCTTTATGCTATTTATCGGCAGTTCCGGGCAGAGCAGGGCGGTATTGATAATATTCGATGCCATAAAGCTGAGGGTTGTTCTGGGGTTATCGCTACTGCCGGCTATGTTTATACTGGAAGCAGATATATTACCGAGCATGATCTTTGTCATAATTCCGCTCACATTTATATCGCCAGCCAGGTCGCATTTTTTTGCATTAAGATTGAAAGAACCTTCGCAATTGATATTACCCAGAACAGTCGTTGCCCCTCTGGTTTTGCTTGCTACTGTCAGAGTGGTTGCCGGCGAGTTACCGATCAGGTTTATAGTGCTGCGATCTTCTGCTATTTCTCCCTGACCATCTTTCAGACTATACTGGTTCAAGACACCATTTTTATCTATTAGTATCAGTCTGGCATTGTTGCGGCCGTTAAAGTTGCCAAATTTCCAGTGTATTTCCTGCGCTCCGGCATTAAGCACATTGCTATTGATACTTTCATCAACCTCAGCAAGTGTGTCCTCATAGTCCAGTTGCGCCAGCAGATAGTAGCTGCCTGCTGCTATGTCTGAAGGAACTGTATAAGAATAAGAGTACTTCCGCACTGTCTTATTGTCAGCAGCGGGGAACTTTAACCGCAGAGCTCGTGGTGTTGTATAAAGCAGGGTATCGTCCTGGCTTACATACTCATCTTCTGAATAATATAATTTTACCCCCATTTCGCCGGTCAGTGGCATATCGCCATCATTTCGCAGGGTTAAAGCAACCTTACCTTTATCACCCGGCAGTATCGCCTCAGGGAACTTTATTATGGCCGCTGCTTCTCCGGTTATGTCTAAGCCAGAGGGAACTTCCGATACTTCATAGCAGCCAATATCAACAAATTTATTGATTATCCGGTCATTGCCGGCCAGATTATAGCTCAACCCGTCACTAAGCTCGTTCTTGCCAGCGTTAAAGCATTGTGAATCTGCCGTTATCTGATAGTTACCAGACTGAAATAATTCTTCCTGCCAGCAGCCTGCTTGTGCAAATTCTGGATCTGTGTCCATATTGCCGCCGCGATTTTCTGCCAGAGCCCCTAATTGCAGATAGACATATTCATTATTAAAGCTCGATTCCAGACCGCCCTGTATTATATTGTGGACATACAGCAATAATGAATTTTCACCGGTTATAGCCATTTCACTATACTGGCCCTGATAGCCATACTGATCCTCGCCAACTACATTATTATATATTATGCTGTTTGCCAGTAGCAGTTCGCTATTGGATAACTTTACTCCGCCTCCCTGACTGTTACTGCGATTCTCAGTCACCGTGCAATTAATTATCTTATTATTCTCTGTTCCGCTGCTGAACGGGCTATTGCCCAGATAAATACCTCCGCCATGACTATCAGCATAATTGCCCGCCATAAGGCTGCTGCTTATTGTCAGGCCGCTCAGCGTGTCGCCATATATTGCTCCGCCGAAGTTACCTGCATAATTACCAATAAAACTGCATCTGTCTATATTTACGCCCTCGGTATTATCTTCGATTGCCAATGCACCGCCATCGCCCCCCAGGTCATTATCAGAGCTTATATTATCTGTGAAGCTGCATCCGCTTATACTTACGGGTATGTTGCCTGACACTGAAATTGCCCCACCAGAGAACTCAGCCTGATTAATGTCAAAATCGCAATTACTGATCATTACTGTTGAGCTGGCACCGCTTACTGAGATCGCGCCGCCGGTACTGACCGAATAGCAGCTTGAAAAGGTACTATCTTCGATTACGATCGACGAGTTATTCACCAGAATTGCCCCGCCAAGAGTGTTATAGCCATTTTTAATAATAAGCCGCTTAAGGGTTAATGAAGCTCCATTTGCCAGATTAAATGCCCGCACATACGACTGCGAGCTGCCCATACAATCTATTGTAACTGGTGCGGCATTGTCCGGGCCCTCTGGCCGGATCGTTATAGCCAGACCGGATATTTCAATATTTATATTGCCCGCCGCTGTATAGCCTCCGCTTCGGGCGGCCAATACGATCTCGTCTCCATTTACAGCTGCTTCAACCGCATCTGCTATGGTTGGGTAAACACCCGGCACTCGCAACTCGTCAGCCTGGGAATAACCGACATGTATCACAGAAATTAAACAGATAATTGCCAATAATTGTACTAACCCGATATCAGTTTTTTTTGCTTTTTCCATCTGACTACTCTTTCGTTTTGCTATCATTATCTCAAGTTATGAGAATGTAAGTATTTATAGATGTTTAACACGCTCTTTTTTAATCTTAGGCCTTATCGCTCCGTTATTCAAGTGTTTTTTGAATGTTATGCCCGTTCAGGGCACGCTCTTATGGTGTGGTCTATGAATTCCTGTGTTAATTTAAAAAAATGCAATTAAGTGATTTAATCTTGAATTGAACCATTAATGCTGTTATTATCTCATTTGTTCTTGGTTTAATTTAATAAAGCTCCATTATTTATGAATATTTGTTCTATATCTGGTTTTTTTGAACTTTTATTTGGTTTTTTCTGTTTTATTAATTTTTTAATAAGGATTATATTATGGGAGATTATGGTTCAGGTTCTGAAACTTCTGTTTTTCTTGCTGTTGGTTTGATCTTGATTCTGGTTATTCTGGTTAAGATATTTTATCTTATGGCTTTATCGCGAGCTTTAAGTTGCTGTTCAGCCCGGAATCGCAAGATCTCGCCTGGTATGGTCTGGCTCGAAATTATTCCTGTTATTGGGTTTATCTGGGCTTTTGTTAATGTTATTCAAGTTTCCGGCTCATTGGGGGCTGAATTTCGCACCAGGGGTATTGAGCAACCGGATAACCCTTCTATGGTACTGGGTATAGTAGCCTGTGCTCTTAATGTTGGTTCTTCTGTTATGCCTTTTGCCGGTATCGCCGGCTTGATCTGCTGGATCATTTACTGGGTTAAAATCAATGCGTATGCTAATATGCTTACTGAGTGTTGATTTCACAAACTGGTCGATTTAAAGTTTGAGTAAAATAAGAAAGGATAGTTCTATTATGGATAATGCTGAAATTCTGTTTCAGGCCCGCAAAGCTTACGAATCCAGATACTGGTCTCTGATAGGTTATATTTTTCTGATGCAATTAATATTGGGCGTGGTTGCTCAGATACCAGTTTTGGGTGCGATTGCCAATTATCTCTTGCAGGGGCCTTTTGAGCTTGGTCTTTGCTTTATCTTACTGGCATTACTGCAAAATAAGCCAACTGACTGTTCTATGTTATTTGATGGTTTTAAGATGTTCGGTACAGCTCTGGCCACATTTTTATTGAAATTGATATTTACTCTGCTCTGGACATTGCTGTTGATTATACCTGGCATAATAGCCAGCTACCGCTATTCCCAGGCATTTTATATAATTGCTTCGGGCAGGCAAAATGAGGCAATGGCAGCAATTGATGATAGTATTGAAATTATGAATGGACATAAAATGCGATTATTTTCTCTTGATGTTCATTTTGTATTTTTGTCGGTGTTAGTTGCTCTGCCTTTTGGAGCGTTTTTGTGTTTAGCTTATTACATGCAAGGAAGTTATTCAGATTCATTCATCCTGCCGATTATGTTGTTTTTCTTTGGGTTTATCTATGCAGTTGCCATGATTTTTTGGATTACTCCCTATTGGATGGCCGCCCGGGCTGCGTTTTATGTTGATCTGGTAGGTAGTAGCAACGGGCTGGCAGTTGACCCTGCATATGATACGGGTAACGATACTGTTAATTGCGGTAGCTCAACTTAATCAATATATATGTTTTATATTTTTGAGCGACTTTAATTATATTTCTTTAACCGTGAACGATTATATGATATATATGTTTAATCTGTATAGAATTAGAACAGGAGTTAATTGGAGTTGAAAAAATGAGTTCAAAATTGAATTGTAGTGCTGCAT
>JAFGDI010000032.1 GCA_016932145.1 Sedimentisphaerales bacterium | reverse complement strand
GAATGACGATCACAGAAATGCCGATACTATCGGTGGAACTTCAGCCAATATTGAGCTGAGAAATTACGGTACATCTCGCGCCAAAGCAATACTGCTTCGCTTTGATGTAGCTAGGTTATATGGTCTGGACCTTAATAATGCCCAGATATCCATTACCACCACCAGTGCTGCCAGAAGCCGCACTATGAATGTCTATGGCCTTACCGATGGTGCTGATGACCTGTGGGACGAAGCTACCCTGAGCTATAACAGTGCTCCGGGCCTCGTAGATAACCCCGGACCTGACTATACTGTCGATGGCATGAATATGATCGAGGGAAGCTGGTCATTACTGGGTACATTTAACACCACTCAAAACACAACCAGTACCCAGGTTCATACCGGTACGATCGCCGGACTGGCTGATTTTATCGCTGCTGACAAAAACGGCCTGATCACATTACTTATCTATCCTGCCAGCTCAGAAAATTTATCCTATTATACACTTACCAAAGAGGATTCCGCGAACAATGCACCAGGACTCACCTTCCCAAACAGTAAAGGTGCAAAAGCAGTTTCTCCAGACTTTGGCGATTTAGTCCTGCCCGATCTCAGCGAACTCTGCTGGACTAACCCTGAACCTAATGCCGCCAACGGTGTTATTACCAGTGACATATACCTGGGCACAGCAGAGCCAAATCTGGCTACACCGAATTATGGCCTTACACTCCTGGAGTCAAATTACAACGGTACCTGTTACAGCCTTTCAGGTGTTACCCTGACAGAAGGGACCTGGTACTGGCGAATCGATTCTCACGACAGCAGTTTCGCCTCAACCTATCACAGTCCGTTTATAAAGTTTGAAGTTACCGCTGCTCCGATCATTGATGTGCAGCCAGTATCAACCTCTGCCAAAGCCGGCACAAATGCAACTTTCTCGGTTACCGTCACCAGCCAGAGCACTCCACATTTCAACTGGTACTTCAGTACGGATAATATCTCAGACCCGGCTAATGACACAACTGTAGGTACTGATTCTGCCTTCCTGACTCTTCCTGAGGTCAACGCTTCAGACAGAGGCTATTACTACTGTATCGTATCCAATAACAGCGGCAGCAGCAGTGCCGTAACATCATCTGTAGTGAAACTTGATGTTTATCGCGAAATAGCCCACTGGACCTTTGATGAGCTGATTGATGGCGTCTTTGCTGACATCAGCGGCGAAGGACATATTGCCACACCTGTATCGGAGCCGAACTTCGTAATGGGTGCCAAAGGCATGGCCATTGATACCAGTGCTGGACAGATTTGTAGTGCCGGCACCTGGATACCTTCAGAAGAAACCGGTAAATTCTCCGTCGCCCTCTGGGTTAATTGGAATGGCTCAAATGGTGCTGGTCAGGGAATATTTGCCAAAGGCAATGCCTATGCCGCTGATTCAGAAATGTATCACCTGAGTATAAGCGCAGCTGGCACACTCCATGCCAACAGCTATGGACTCAAAACCGCATACGGTTATTCTGCTCCATCAGTTGGTAACTGGGAACTCATAGTTCTCACTTTCAACGGCAGTGTTGCCGATATTTATCAGTTGCGTGCCAGCGATGTCCATGTACTCACTGTCAGTAACGGCACAGCCTTCACACTTGGTTCAAAAACCGACTCTGACATTGTAATAGGTGCTTCAACACTCACCGGCACCGACTTCTTCAATGGTTTGATCGATGATGTGGTTATCTATAACTACGATCTTGAACTTAAAGATATGATAGACTTGTACAACCAGTCTCTTAACGGCAATTTCTGCTATCTCGATTACGACAGCAGCGATTATGTTCTGGATGTAAATAATAACTGTATTATCGACCTGGCTGACTTTGCGGCTCTGGCCCAGTCATGGCTGGCGTGCGGCTTGTACCCCAACTGCCCGCAATAATTCATAATCATTTAATAAATATTCAAATGGAGATATAAATCATGAAAAGAATATTAGCTTTGATCTTATTATTACTCTCTGCCGGTGTATTTGCTCAGACACACAACATTACGCTGACCAGTACTGCCGACACCTGGCTGCGCGGAGGCACCTACGGCCCTTATGGTGCTGATGCAACTATGCGTCTTTATAATAATGGATTCCCCGGCTATATACGCTTTGACCTTTCCACTCTGGGAGCGATTGAAATAACAGATTCTAAATTCAATACCAGCATAACCAGTGGCCCATCATGGGTTACCGGACGCTATTATGTCTATGGCCTCAATAATGTCGATGGCAATACCCCTCAGAACTGGGATGAGGCAACATTAACCTGGAATCGATCCGGATATACTGTTGCCGGCAGCGAACTGGTTGGAGTGCCATACACTGCATCTGTGGCTAATGGCAGAGTTACCAATCTGGACCAGGACACCGGAGCGATCGTTACTGAAACAAACAACTCTGGCAGGGTAACTGTAACTGGCAACGATCTGACCGCATTTTTACAGGGACGCGTGTTTGATGGTGGCCTGTCAACCATCATTATTGCCGCTGCCGGCAGTAAAGACTTCTACTATGCCACCAAAGAAAACACCAACACCGACCTGGCTCCAACCCTGGAACTCACCTATACACCTATAACTTATGCCTATTTACCGACCCCGGCTGATGGCGTAAAAGTTCAGCTCGATGCTATCAATGAACTCACCTGGCACATCCCTGACCCCAATATTGCCGGTCAGACAGTCAGTTGCGATGTATATTTTGGCACAACCGAGCCAAACGCAGCTCTGGCCAATTACGGTCTTTCGCTGGTATATAATGACATAACCACAACCCCGGTAGCATTTCCGGGCATTCCTCAGCCTGGCACAACCTACTACTGGGTGGTTGATTGCACTGACCCGGCTAGCGGCAAAACTGCGGGCAAATGGTGGTCTTTCTATGTCTCCGGTGCTCCGGTATTAGTTTCAGAACCGCAGGTTGCCGCTGATTTCGCCGGAGGCTCTGCCACTATGAGTACTTCGTTTACCTCTCTTAAGGATCTCCTAGGCGGCTATCCCAAATGGTACAAGGCTGGATCGCCAGCAACTGAGATATCTGACTCTGACCCGGATGTCACGATCTCTCTGGAATTTGACAGCGTAAGCGGTATTTACACCTCGAACCTGACTATAGCCAACCTTGAAGTGGCAGATGAAGCTGAGTATTATTGCGTTATCGAAAATCAGGATGAGGCTATTACTACTGACTCTGCCGCTCTTATCGTGAAACGCCTGCTGGCTAAATACGATTTTGAGGGTAATTGCGACGATACTTCCGGCCAGGGCATGAACGCTACCGCCACCGAGATAAACTATTTGGCCGGTGTCAGCTTACTTGGCAATGCCGCCGATTTCAATGGCACTGGCAGTTATGCCAGAATGACAACTGGCTTCAAATATTTCGATGCTGGTATGACCATATCAGTTTGGGCTAATCCGGCCAATGCTGCTAATTGGGCCAGATTCATCGACCTGGGCAATACCACAGATGTCGGCGATAATAACATTCTTTTCACCCGTTCAGCTTCAAGCGCTGACCTGCTGGTGCAGACCTGGGAGGGCTCAACTTCCAGCTCATTCTATGCAACTGGTGCAATTACCAATGGCCAGTGGCAACTGCTGACTGCTTCTATTGACCAGAACGGCAATATTACGGTTTACAAAAACGGTTTCGTTTTTGCCTCAGGCACGATCAAGCTGCCGACCTCGGTTGAACGCACCTCAAATTTCATTGGCAAAAGTAACTGGACCCCCGACTCGCTCTATCAGGGACAGATGGATGATCTGCGGATATACAACTATGGCATTTCTGCTGATGAAGCTGCCATTATCTACGCTCAGGGAGTGGGCGATTTCTGCCGGGCACGCCCTGCTTATGACTTCACCGGCGATTGCAAAGTCAATATCGCCGACCTGGCCTATCTGGCCGAATACTGGCTCAACTGCGGCCTGTACCCGACTTGTCAATAACCATTACGGCTTCTTACCGTAAAAATTAAGGGGAGCGGCCTATTGGCTGCCCCCCTTTTTTATTATGGTGTAACCGTTTCAGGCTACCTATTACTTAATCTATTAACCATAAAGAGTTATAATCAACCTGAAGCATGCATCATTCCGACATTTCAGGCTTACCGCTGGTCTTTCGCTGCGATCTCCAGGTATGGAAAAAATGTATCAAACCACTGAATAAATAGATCTGAGCCACAACCGCCATCGTAAACTGCGGTTTCCATAGCAATAAAAGTATAATTATCACCAGCATAGCCAGATATTCAAATGGCTTACGCCCCTTGACATAACGCGTGGCCACATGGGCATATTCCACCTTACTAACCATTAATAAAGACACTAAAAGCGTAAACACCGGTAAAAGAAACACTATTACTTTGGCAAATATTGAAACAAAATCACCCTCGGATCCATCACTTTGCAGGTCCGGCATAAATTCACTATATAGCAGGACCATAGAACCTACCACTCCTGCCGCACCAGGCGAAGGCAAACCCTCAAACTGACGATGGGAGTCTTCATCTGTATTTGTCTCTACATTAAATTTGGCCAGCCTCAACATGGCACAAGCAACATAGATCGCGGAAATCGTCCATAAAAACTTTCCTGACCAGCCGCCAAACACTGGGCCTACCACGCCTATCGTGTCTCGCCAGGAACTTTCCACAACCGTCAGCATCAGTATCGCCGGAGCAACGCCAAAGGTTATGACATCTGACATAGAGTCAAGCTGGCCACCAAAATCACTCATACTGCCTGATTTTCGGGCAACAAAGCCATCCAGGCCATCGCAGATCATGCCAAAACCAATAAACCAGGCTGCCGCCATGAAATAGGACACCTTAGGCGCCTGAAGCCACATTCCCGCAGGGTCATTCATGCCCCGCATTGCAAAATTGATTGAAGCAAAGCCGCACAACCCATTACACAAGGTAATAAGCGAGGGTAATATTGCTATATTGTTCAATATCCGTTGCCTGGTTCGGTTCCTGATGTCTTTCATGCCAGTACTTTATAATAGAAACTATTTTATTTTGCAAGCATTTATGAACAGTAAATTTTTAACTGCCCTTGTACTCACTCTGTCTCGATCAACAGCTCTTTATTATTCAGCAGGTTATCATGGCCCAGAAAATAACCTTTAATAGCTTCATTATCACAGGTTACTCTGGTTATTTTCATGCCATTATTCTTCTTGACAATGGTAAAGGTATTATTCTCTACCTGCATCTCTATTTTATCAAAAACTGGCACCGAAATTATATATGATGGATCCGCCGGTGAATAAGGATAAAAACCCATAGCCGCATATACATACCAGGCAGACATCTCCCCGGCATCATCCATACCGCACATTGCCAGACCATACTCACCCATACCATACAAACGGTCCATGATCTCATTAATTCGCTGCTGCGATTTTTCCTGCTTGCCCACGAAGGTATAAAGATACGGGAAACTATGGTCCGGCTGATTGCCATGACAATACTGGCCAATAAAAACTGAGATATTTCTGGCTATATGCTGCGGATTCCAGGGAATAGTAAAGAGCTTATCAAGCTGGCTTTCAAATTCCGCCGGACTGGCAAACAATGCGATCAAGCCGGCCGTAT
>JAFGDI010000031.1 GCA_016932145.1 Sedimentisphaerales bacterium | reverse complement strand
CCAGTATCAGTAATAGTCTTATAGGCGGTAACTTCGGTTACTATTGCATCCATAGCCTCAAGGAGTTCAGCTAAAACGGGTCTGGCAATATCAGCACGGGGCAGAAGTATATTTTGCCCTGCTATTCCACCTGTTCGATCAAAAGCCTCTGCTATGGACTCGGCTACAAATTTCTCTGGTATCAGGTCTGCTATTATGCCATTTACGCGTAACTTCTCAGCAGTTGCCGGGCCTATAGCAGCTATTTTAACACCTGAAACTCTGCGAGTGTCCAGCCCCAGGCTAAACATGGTATCGAAAAAGCTCTCCACTCCATTTATGCTGGTGAATATCAACCAGTTATACTTGTAGATCTCAATTATTGCTGTTTCCAGCGGGGAAATGTCATCAGGGGGCAAAGTCCTTATTGTAGGAAATTCTACTACTTCAGCTCCCAGTTCGGTTAAGAGTTCTCTCATACTGCTTGCCTGAGTACGAGCGCGAGTGATCGCTATGGTTTTGCCAAAAAGCGGGCGTTTTTCATACCAACTGATCTGTTCTCGCAATGATACTACATGGCCAACAACTATGATAGCAGGGGGGGAAACTTTTGCAGTAGCTGCGGCCTGAGCTATTTCATCAAGTCTTGCGGTTATGGTTCTCTGGCTGCATCGAGTGCCTTTTTCAATTATAGCAGTCGGAGTTGATGGGGACAGGCCATGGGCTATCAGTTCATGAGAAATTTCCGGCAGGTTTTTTACTCCCATATAAAATACCAGTGTGCCTTCAAGTCTGGCAAGGGCCTGCCAGTTGATCTGAGAGTCTTGTTTGGTAGGATCTTCATGGCCGGTAATAAAACATACCGTACTGGCAATATTTCGCTGGGTAACAGGAATACCGCTATATGCGGCTACTGCACTGCCGGCTGTTACCCCTGGTATAACCTCAAACCTGACTCCAGCCTGAGCAAGTGCCTGAGCTTCTTCGCCGCCACGACCAAAAATAAAAGGGTCACCGCCTTTTAAGCGTAATACTTCAAGACCTTTTTGCCCCAAATTAACCAAAAGTTCGTTAATGCTTTCCTGAGGCATACTGTGCTGTCCGGCTTTTTTGCCGACATAGATCAGCTCAGCATCGGGCCGTGAATGTCTTAATAACGATTCATTTGCCAGATAGTCATATACAATAACATCAGCACGAGAGAGCAGTTCCAGTGCCCGAACTGTTATCAAGCCAGGGTCGCCAGGGCCAGCTCCTGCCAGATAAACTATTCCGCCTTCTGCTTGACTCATCCGTACCTTATGCATGATATATTTACACTCCAATTAAATTAAGAGTTTATGCGATATACTTATAGATGCCTTAAACAATGACCCATAATTTCTTTTTTGGTTTTTAAGTAGTTGTAATTATATTTATTGGGTGGAAATTCCAATGGGATTTGTTCTTCAACGCTTATGCCAAAAACCCTTAAGCGATCGGTTTTAAGTGGGTTATTTGTTATATTAGCTATGCGAGAAATGCCCAGATCACGACATATATGGGCACCAAGACCAAAATCCCGTTTTTCGGCATCAAAACCAAGTGCTATATTTGCCTGAACAGTATCCATGCCATTTTGCTGCAATTTATATGCTTTAAGTTTGGCGGCCAGTCCGATACCGCGACCTTCCTGACGCAGATAAATAACAGCTCCCTTGCCATGCTTGTCTATCATACGCATTGCCTCATGCAACTGACTGCCGCAGTCGCACCGCATAGAATGAAATACATCGCCAGTCAGGCATTCGCTGTGTACTCGTACAGGTACAACTTCCTTTTGCTCGATTACCTTGCCATCTGGTCCTATTATGCCCACATCGCCTTTGCATAAAGCCAGATGGACATGATTGTCAACCAATGTCTCATAGCCGATCAGACGGAATATGCCGCAGTCTGTAGGCATTTCAACTTCTTCGATGCGTCGAATAAGTGATTTTTCTGTCAGCATGCGATATTCTACCAGTTTGGCTACACTTGTCATCTTCAAATTATGTTTGAGACAGTATTCTTTGAGTTGGGGTACTCGAGCCATTGTGCCATCATCATTCATTATCTCGCAGATGACACCTGAGGGGTAGAGGCCGGCTAATCTGGCAAGGTCCAGAGAACCTTCGGTCTGACCTACTCGCATCAGTACGCCACCTGAGCGGGATGTTAGCGGGAAAATATGGCCGGGACGAGCCAGATCTGATGGCTTGGCATCTGGCCGGAGCAGTTCGTGTATAGTCAAATTGCGATCTGCTGCAGATATGCCTGTAGTAATGCCATGAGCGGCATCAACAGAGACGGTAAAGGCCGTACCCAGAGCAGCGGTGTTATTTGAGCATTGAGGGTGAAGATTTAATTCCTGGCATCGCTGTGATTCCAGAGAAACGCAAATCAGGCCCCGGCCGTGAGTTGCCATAAAATTAACAATCTCCGGCGTACACTTCTCAGAGGCACAGACCAGATCTCCCTCATTTTCACGGTCTTCATCATCTACCAGAACGATCATACGACCGGCACGCAATTCATCCAATATCTCAGGTATATTTGATAATTCCATTTTATTTATTGTATTATTCCCTGTTGTCCTAAGGTCAATATCCTCAGTAGTTTATATTTATTAATGAATTCTGCCCCTGGGCAGGACATTTCATTTATTTTTTGTAAGTCTTTGCAACTCAATATTATAGCATAATCAATAATGAAAGTAAAGCAAACTGATCAGGTTCAGATTCTGCCCAAAATAATTTGGTGATGCTTAAAATGCCTGATCCTGAGTGATGATTTGATTAGTATCCATAAAAAAAGGCGCCTCAAGTTGGTGCTTGAGACGCCTGCGATCAAATCTGTTGAAACAGATTAAGGTTGTTTACTGAATAGGATATAAGCCATTGTCCATCCAGTCATTGGCTATGATAGCGAAGTCTGCTATGTCAACGATGCAGTTACCTGAAAGATCATACTGCGGCTTGCCATACAGACATACTGCAATGCCAGTGGCATCGTAATATTCCTGCGCTATATCTTCCATTGCCTTGGGATAATTGTATATCCGAAGATCATCTACTGAACCACTGAAGGCACGATCGAATATGCCGCGACTGTTGATAGCGAGAATTGGCATTGGGAACGCCCAGTCAACAAAATTGGTCCTTGTTTGGTTCTGACTGTTAACTACGACACCATCAAAGAAAAGCCTGAACTGGCCATTGCCAAGTGTAACTGCTACATGGTGCCATTGTCCATCAAGTACATTAACATCAACAATATTAACATCAGCAATAATAGCTGAGCCTGTTTCTTCACGCAGGTAGAAGCTGACATCGCCATTGTTGTTAATGGTCAAGCGAACACCTGTTGTGCTTCCTACATTCAGTACGCCAAATAAGTGACCACCTGTCTGGCCTTCACCACACTTTACCCAGGCGCTATAGGTGAATGATTCAAGACCATTACCCCAGCCAGCCTTAGGATAGGCACTGGTAGTGGTCATGCCATATACACTGCCATCAGGAATAGCAGCATAAGCCTGATTGTCAGCATTGATAATTCCTGTATCATAAGGCATCTCAACTAATGCGCCTGTAGAAGTAAAGACGGCACTATTAATACCTGCTGAATCATTGAGGTTATTCTCAAATTTATACCAGGCTAACATGCGATTAACCGCTAATTTACACATTGTCGAGGTTGAAGATGGTGTTCCTGATTTGCTTACAACACAATAGTAATATCCATCATTAGCAGCCTGAACATTATTTATCGTAAATGTGTTAGAGTTTGTGCCAATAGCAGTGTCATCTCCAACTACCATGTCAGCAGATACATACCACTGGTAGGTTTCAACATTTATTGCATCTAATGTCAGATTAACATTTTCACCAGGATTAACTCTGAAATACTGTGGAAGATCAGCATTGATCGTTGGTATAGTTTTTACTGTTTCAAATGAATATATCATACCTTTAACATTGTTTGGATCGCCAGCTTCATTGACCAATCCATCATCTGTGAAGGCTTTCTCAACCTGCCACTGGCAAATCATGTCATTGCCCAATGTTGGAGTATAACTGGTAGTGCCTGCACTGAATGGTGTAGTTGAAACCAGTTTGGGAGCAAGTTCAAGCTCATTAGGCTCAGTTACAGATGTGCTGCCAAAATAAACATAGTAACCAGCAGCACTTGGCAGGGTGTCTGTCCAGTTAAGGGTTGCATCAGTCGCAACATTTGTTGCATTATGTAATGGAGAAACAGCTTCTGGCGCATTGACAACAGCTATAGCCTCGGCATAGGTTGTAGCGATACGGATCTCATCGACCAGCATTATGTTTGAGCTGTTGTAACGAGAAACCTTAAAGCGGTCAAAGCTGAAAGAAGATACTGTCTGAGTTGCTGTTGGGGTAGCTGGTTCTGCTGAGTATGGTGCCGGGTCAACATATACGCTTACTGTGTCTGAAGCATCGCCAAATTCCATTTTAAGTACATAGAGACGAGTTACTCCTGGTGCTGCAATGATCTGCTTATTGTTATTGCTGCCTTCTTTGACATTAAGCATTACCTGAGTATTGTCATCGCAACCAATGCCGCCACGGGTATTGCTATTCCAGTCACCGCCAAGGTTAAACTCTACATTATTGTCATCACCTAGATTAGCAATAAAACTGACATATATGGTCTCATTTACAGAACCATAGATTTTGTTCAGTGTGCGGTTTTCCCGACAATTGCCATTGTCATACATGATAGAGCCGCCAATGCTGTTTGGTATGCCCGCATCCAGGCTTTCAGTTACAAATTTAACTGTGCCTGGACCATCTATATGACGCCAGCCATCAATCCAGCCAAACGAAGTTGCGCCACTGCTGCCTGTTATTGAGGCATCAGCCTGAAGGGGCATGTCGAAACCTTCATAAGCGACCAGCTCACCATGGGCCTGCATGGCCAGTGATCCTGCCAGCATAGCGCATGTCATAAACAAATACTTCTTCAATGTTACCATTTCTAAACTCCTGATCAAAAGTAATTTAAAACAACTTACAGGGCCGATTAAACCCTGTTTACACTTTTTTCAATATTACTAGGACAGATACGACATTTTAACAATACTTAAAAACAAAATGCCGTATCCATGTATTACTTTTAAACCTTTGCCTGATCTTTACTGTTTTGTCATATGCCTGGTAGATAGTGCATTAAATGACATTTCAGTGATTAGTACATACTTGAATATACAGTATATTATCTTCCCTTTGCAAGCGTATATTTACTGTAGATTATGATACAAAAGTCATATTGCTGCTACAATTATCTAGGATGTGCATTTTCTTCTGATTAAGCAAGTTTGAAACTACATGTATAAGTGGCTGTTATTAAACAGTTTGAACTCTAAATGGTTATTTATTGCAATGGCTTTGATGCAGATTGTACATTACTATAATGCAATAAATTCGTCGTTTAGGATAATGGTTATTTTTGTTTAAAAATAAACTATGTACACTTTTGTATAAACCTGTAATGATTTCAAATCTGGAACTATGGAATGTTCTGAGGATTAACTCTGCTTCAAATATCTGTAAAGAAAATAGATATGTAATTTTTGCGGTATTTGAGAAGGATGAAACTGTTTTTATTAATTGCATAGAAATGACTATGTTTTTATCGGATGTTAAAGCAATAATTATCCGTATGTGAACTTACTATAGTGCAACCTAATGAGGAGCGTAGTCAGACAGAAATAAGATAATTGACAGTTTCTGTGCAAAAACAGGTGGCCGGGTATGATGGTCAGCTTTTGACTTCGGAGGCTTGTTTGGCAGGTGCTTTATGTAAGTAGAATAGTCTTGCCAATTCTATAGCAGCTTGCTCGGCAAGGTCATGCATTATCCGGCCGGTTGTAAGTTTTATTTGCGGGTCATGACCTATTTTACCGTTGATCAGATATGCTTTATTGAGCTGATCTGAAGGCCAGAGTCTTTGACCTGTCTGTGCATCAATAACTGATATCAGGCATAAAACCTGACCTGGCTCCATCTTATCACTTGCCTGGAATTGCACTGAGAAGTAATTGATGTCGATATGAATGACAATGTCAGCGTTTGTGACCTGGCCAATGGTTTCTGGTGTTATTACATCAGTGCCAGTAAGTATCATGTCGCTTATGTCTGAATAATCAACAGTTTCGGCAGCGGCATTATTTGACAGGAGTTCGGCATTTAATAGTGTGGTTAATTCTCTTTTAAATATCGGGCTGAGTTCACTATTGTTTTGCGAACAAACATAGACGGCAACTTTCTTCCCGGCGGTATCATATTGTGCCGGGATATCTGGCTTGGGCATTGTCTCAATAATAATACCAAGCACAGGGCCACAACCGCTTAGCGAAAGCAAAAAAAAGTGCCAGACTAAAGCTATATACAATATGTTACTATTCTTGTTAATTTTCATATATTGGCGATCAAAATCATTTATAAATAATTTACAGAGAATTACTTCCTGTGTATTTTAAATTATTCTATTTCCTGTTTATAATCAAAGAAGTTTTTGCAAATCTCGAAAGCAGCTAGTTTTATTGTGCCTGATAATATTCGATAGCGGGCGTCTGGTGTTGCTGCTACCGGGTGGTTTTCCGGGTATTTAAGGTCAATGTAACTATTGAAGATCGGTTTTGTGCGGTTTTCACTATCGGTTTCATATACCTTGACCTCGGCATTTACCTGACCCTGATATATGCCAACACTGTCTGAATCCTGTAAAGTGAATTCAAACATATCGACATAGATTACTCTTTCAGCTCCAAATTTGCGTGCCAGGACATCAGTTGGCACGCTGATCCAGTCAAGCTCGCGGGCGATATAGTTCTCAATCATTTCATGGTCACTGAAAGTTATTCCCTGAACTTTTTCCTTTAGTATCGTCATGCAGGCAATAATGATACTTTCTCGCGACTGGGGATAACTATATTCCATACCTGAGGGGGTGTTAAGCAGGATCATGACTTTCTTATCTTGTAACCCTGCATACTTTGCTTTTATCTCTTTTTGACCACTGCCAAAAAGAACATAGCTTACATATCCCATGCCATTACAACCACCAGTTGCCAGTAATGACAGCAGTAAAAGCCAGACTGTAATTTTTACTGAAATTAAACCTGAGTTCTTTTTTGCATTTATATTCATTTTGTATTCCTCAAATCATTTCCTTAAATCTCAAAATAGTCCAGCCCCATCCGGCTAAAACGATTATAACCGCAATTAACAGCAAACGCAAAGCATGATAATTTGCCCAGATAGCAAAATTCTGAGGATATTTGCCTGAAATGGCCACTATAGCCAGTAAAAATGCAAGGGCAAGGTGGGCAAGGGCCAGCAGGCATCCTGCCGGCTGAGTAGTCAGGGCCCGAATCAAACGACCACGCACTGTCAGGCTATACGCGGTAGTCATACCGCAGGTTGGGCATGGCATGTCTTTTTGGGTAATCCAGCTGCATTCGGGTAATGATAATTGCCTGTGACTGCCAAAACCCTGTACTTCAGGTTTAACATGGATTGCAACTGCCAAAATTAAGCCTAAAAAAAGTGATATAATGCCACAGGCAGTTCTTGCCTTTAAGCTGGATTTTTCCCAGGTCATCATGGTCTGTTTGGCTTTATATCTGTCAGGTTTGTTCTGTTTTTTTGCATCTTTCAATTTGGTTATTATAATCATCTTTGCAGCTTAATGCAAAAAATAATGTTGTCAGGTAAAATACATAAAATAGGGGGGCTAGTCAATGATATGGCTTTCTGCGATGGTCAGGTTGCGATTTGCGGTTTTAGCTGCTGCAACCAGGCGGGCGGCCAGTTGTATCAGGCGATATTTAGAACTGACTGGTTCTGAGATAACTATCAGTTTGTCTCCTATTATTTCAATATCGGCTGATTTGATCTTCCCCAGAGCGTTAAGTAGTTCCGCACCCAGCATTTTTTCTGCCTCCATGGGCCGGTCGCTATAAAAGTGGCATTTCCTGAGATATGAGCGTACGGCTGACTCTGGACGGGTTTGTTCTAATATCCTTGATATTTCGAGCTGGCGAAAGTCTCGGAAATGGCTATAAGGCAAAAGTGAGCTATTATGTAAAATTACAAGTGAGGGCCTGGCTTCTGTTAATTCAGCGGTAAAAATAGTCCTATTGACCACCTTGCGTGAAAAACCTGTACCTAGCTCGAAGCGATAATCAGAAATACACAAAGGTATATTCAGTTGCCGGCCACTTAATACTCCCGAAGCTGAACGATTATGCCCCTGCGAGTTTATGTATGAGCCGGATATAGCCTTCAGCAGCCCGGAAAAAATGTCTTTCTGAAATCGCATGCCCCAGCGATCTGCTATGTGGCCAAACATCATGAGGCGTTTGCGCGAGCGAAATACTCTTAAAATATAATATGCCGTCGCTGTAGCTATCAGCAGGGCGGGAATTAATAATTCATAATTTACATTGATCATAATTACCTTAACTTCTTATTATTACTAAACCAAGTAAGATTTTAGCAAGTTAGAATTTATCTGCGACTTTTTTTTTATTTATTACAGATAATTCCTTTGGGTGACTTTTCTAAAAAATTCATTATCAGTATTATTACCCCAGTAATTTTTATAGGACCGGGCTTTATCAGTATTGAAAATGTGCTAAGAGCAGGGTTACTCTGGGGTGAATTTATGCCAGGAGAATAAAATAATTATTAAAAATGGTGAGTCTGCCGACAATCATCGACGGAAACTGGTACACATAGCAGAAATAATAGAAAGTAAGGTGAAACATGGTTACTAAAACATTTATTTGTCTGTCAATATGTTTTTGGCTGGTGAGAGTCAGAGCCTGGCTTGAACTTAATGATTTAGGAGATTTTCACAACGAATATTTGCTCAGGGGAAAAATCTTTTCTGTTTTGCATCCGGAACGATCACCTCCAATTGCAAATTGAGACAATATAAACAAGGTAATAGATATGGTCCGGCATATAACTGGGAATGTTCTGATATAGTAGCGGGAACCCCATTTCCAACTGTTATATCAGAATTTAACTTACGATATTAACACCGTAAAAGCCAATAAAGGATTGGCCTATATACAGTTAGTTACTACCAGACTTGTTATTGTTTTTTAGAACATAACGAGTTGCAATTTACCGCCAAATTTATGCGGTTTTATGCTAATTACAGAAATATCCGAGTTTGGGATTAGAATTGCTTATTGGAGGTATCCAACAGCAAATTCTGATCATTATGAAAAATAGATACTCTTTTAAGATCAACTCAAACTTACTTGCTGGTATGTTTGAGTTGATCGTTATTTCTCTGGCAGTGTCTTGTGTTCTGATGATGTTATGATTTGAGCTTAAGCCACATAGCTATTTCATCGCAATGATCCTGCTTATTGCATGAGACGCATTCAGACCAT
>JAFGDI010000398.1 GCA_016932145.1 Sedimentisphaerales bacterium | reverse complement strand
TGTGTCTCCGCCTCTGGCAGCGGCCAGTAGATATATGCTGTCATAACCAGCGTTGCTAAGTTCTATGGTCTGACCATTACAAGCAAGAGCATTTAATTTACCATCTGTAATATCTCCGGTTATAAATGTAATACCAGTAACGATGATCTCTTTACTGAGCAGTTCAGCCGGATAGGTTACCTGGTTATAGAAATTGCCATCGCTGCGGTTAGTGTCATAGCTGAAGGCATCAAGATTATACGACAGAGACACCGGATTTTGTTTTATCTGGGGCAGGCTTATGGCAGGCTCTTCCAGAGTAAGGGCAAAGGTCATAGGCTGATAAGGTTTCAGACGGAAAACCACTTTGCCATCAGCCAGTTTGGCATCTGATATATAGCGTTCGCAGCCATCGACAATAGCAGCAGATTTGATTTTGCCGAAAGCAGAAAGGGTGAGGTCGCCGGTGTTTTGGCCGTATAGCTCCTGAACACGAACGATAAGCTCATTAGATCTTTGGGCCTTTTTCACAGCTTTGACTAATGCCTGAGAGTCACTTACCTGTACGAGAGACAGTTCAGAGCCAATCGTCAGGGCAGAGGTGTGTTTGTCGGTTTGGAATGCCATGATCGGCTGGTTCATGCCTGCTGCATTTTGGGGTATCTGGGCGGTGTTCCAGTTCCCGGCGTGAGGGGCGATGGCATAGGTGAATTTATGCTGGCCCATATCCTGACTGCTGCCATGCATATAGCGTGCTTTAACTCTGGGGCTGTGCATTAAGGTCAGACGCATGGTATTGTCAGATGGTTTGTCCCAGCCATATCTTGAATCGCTGAAAATGGAAACACCATAATCAGAGTCTGGTGTGGTAATATCAGCCCACTGCTGTGCGGGTACCTCAAACAATTTCTCTGTGTTATTTTTTCTTTGTATAGTACCCATGCCCAGGTCGTAAGTGGCTTTTTCATTAGCGGCAGTAAGTGGAAAACTTGCCTTGAGCAGAGTGTTTCTGGTACGCCAGTCTATCAGGTTCTCAATAGTTACTCGTTGACTGTCAGAGCCACTGGCGGAGAGAGATACTTTCTGGAGGAAGGTAGAATCGCCGTATTTCCTGCTGATGAGCAGGGCGGCACGAGCCGGTCCATTTTCGGCTATTTCAATTTTGACGGCATCTCTGACGAAGGCATAAGGTTTTGCTGCGACATCTTTATGGTTTATTTCCCAGGCGGGCCATTCTTCGGAGTAATTATCAAGCAGTTCGAGCCGGCAGGTGTCAGATAAAACCTCTCTGTTATTTATTTTATCGAAGATGGAAGATATATTACCTTCCGGGTCAATAGTAACTCGTAAAGCAGAGTTTTCCAGTGTGTTAGCTGATATGCTTATGCCAGAAGCGATCTGGCATGGTTTGTTACCGGCCTGTACATCAAATACTTTGATTCCAACTGAGGGGACAGTGCCAATAAAGGCAATAGAAAGCGATTTGTCATTTCGAGCGATTATCTGGGCTGGTAATTCAGTTTTGCCATCGAAAACTCTTATATTATCTGGAATCTTTTTGTCATAACTAACGGTTGCTTCAATGATCCCGGTTCTGTTAATGGCCAGAGGATTATAAGTTATAATGGGTGTGCCTTTAACTTTGGTGTTAAGAGCCGGTGCCAGAGAGGCGACAGAATTGGTCAGAATGGAGGTGAACTGATTTTGCGAGATTATTTCGTCATTCCAGGAGTAGTGGTATGCTTCGGGGATGCTTGTGCCGGTGAGGTCATCATGGAAGCTGTGCCAGAGGAATCTGGTCCAGGCCTCATTAAATGTCTGTTTGGGATATTCAACTGCGTTGAGGATATCAGCAAAAGCCGCTACTCTTTCGGCCGAGTCAGCCAGGAGCTCGTTCTGGCGGTTCCATCTTTTGAGGGCGGCCTGAGCGGTATAACAGCCGACACCATGTTTGCTCATGAGCAATTCACTGTCATAAACAGGCAGGGCTGATTTTTGTTCTGGAGTAATGCTATTATAAAGGTCGTCAGTTCCAGCACTAACCACTTTTATGGTGCTGGTGTCAGCCATAGCGGTAGTAAGCCATTTACAGGAATCATCGGAGGGGGCGCCGCCGGTGTCGCCAACACCGAAATATTTGAACCCGGCATAAACCCCGGTTTTTTCGCCCAGAGCGTTAATGCGATCAATCCATTTAGTATCTTTGCTGAGGTCATTTTCTATATTACTGCCATAAGCACCCGGGTTAAGGGCGGCAATAACAGAAGAGCCATCAGGTCCTTTCCAGACGCCAATGTCAAATGGTATGCCCACGGAGCTGCCCCAGGCTAATTTTGCGGTTGAGAAGCCATTTAGTCCGCAGTGTGCCATCCAGGTTGGCATAGAATAGGAAAAGCCAAAGCAGTCTGGCAGGTATATATCGGTGCTTCTTTTGCCAAACTCATCTTCGAAATAATTATTACCCAGCAGTGTTTGGCGGATCAGGGATTCTGGTGACACGATATTCATATCGCCTTGTTCTACGGTACTGCCGGCGACATGCCAGCGGCCTTGTGCGATATAATCGCTCATTCGGGCGTATCTTTCCGGGTAATACTCTTTCATGAGCATGTAGCGGAAAGACCCTTCGAAGTTAAAGGTATAATCCGGATATTTTTCGAGCAGGGTAAAGTTATCGTCGAGGGTTTTTTTCAAATATTCATCAATGCTTTTCTGTATAGTCCAGCGCCATTGAGTGTCCAGATGTGCAGTTGCAACAACGAAGAGCACTTTTTCATTGGCCAGGTCATAAGTTGTCTGGCCGATACAAGCAGATGGCAGTGCCAGAGCTAAGAAACAGCATCGTTTGAGTTTTTTACCAGGAGTTTTGAGCCTCTTAAGGAATTTATTCATTATCTACCTCACTACTATTTTGTATGGTATTAGTCAGTTACAGTTTTGTGATATACATTATTTCCCCATTGATAATACGGTTCAGCCCCCAGAGATATATCTAATACACCACCTTTACTCAGTTCACTATGATCAATATTGAAAGAATTCCAGTTAAGTCCATTCCACTTTGTATTTTGAATGTAAACATTATCCGGAGAGTTATTATTGCAATTTATGGTTATGTTCTCGCCGGGATAATAATCCTGGTTGAGCTTAATGACTATTTTGTCAAAGACAGGCGAGGTGAGTTCGTATGCCGGGCTTATTGATACGCCGCCTTGCATATCAAACAGGCCAATAGCCATTAAAACGCCCAAGGCACCCATTTGTCCCTGATCTTCATCGCCATTATATCCGCCATAGGGAGAGATGTCGCCGAAGGCCTCGTTTTTTACCCTTCTTACCCAATATTGGCTGAGCCAGGGTTTACCCAGGTAGTTGAATATATGTGCCATTGCCGTTGAGGGTTGATTTTCATAATCGATCCAGTTTGCAGAATGGCCGCCATGGGGGGCAACGAAACGCTTTTCTGCTGCCATTTCAAACTGGCGGTTGAGCTTCTGGCTGGCCAGCTCATTACCGCCCATAAGCTCAGCGAGCCCGGCCAGGTCATGTGGTACAAACCAGGAATAAATAGCAGAATTGCTTTCGACAAAGCCTCGGCAATTGAATTGCCCCTGACCGATCGGCTGGAAGTCTTTGTACCATGAGCCATCAATTTCTCTGGGTCTGATCCAGCCGGAATCGAGGTTGAAGCCATATTTTGCATCAAGGTTTTTGCCTGCTTGCGGGTCAAAAAGTCGCTTATAGTTACTGGCCCGCTGGGAAAAAAGCATGTAGTCTTGTTCATTTCCCAGTGATTTGGCCAGTTGGGCCATAGACCAGTCCTGATAGGCATATTCCATAGTCTGGGCGGCGCCTTCGCGATGGCCGCCTTTGCCCTCATTGGTCAAAGGCACATATCCTCGATCGACATAATATTTCATACCGCCGCCAGCAGCGTCAGGGCCAGTTTCGTACCCGGCATGATCGCGTATGCCGCCGGGGAAGGCGTTTTTGCGTAATCCTTCATAAGCCTTTGCTATATCGTAGTTACGAATGCCCTTATTATAGGCACAGGCAAAAAAAGAGCTGGCTGGGTCGCCGATCATTACAAAGGTATAGTTGCCGCCCGATGGTCCGCGGGGTATAAGACCGCCATTTTCGTACATATCAACCATGGTATTGCAGAAGCTGTCCATTATTTCGGGATATACCAGTGACCATAAAGTATTGATCGACCAGTGGGCACCCCAGAGGGCATCGAAATTGTGGTGAGGGTAAAGCGGCTGACCATTGTCGTCCAAACGAACCCGGCGAACTATGGGTTTATCGCCGGTGTTGTCAATGTATTGACCATCAACATCACTCATTATACGACGGCCTTGCAGAGCGTGCCAGAGGTCGGTATAGAACTTTATTTTCTGCTGCTCTGAGCCGCCTTCAACCATGATACGAGAGAGATATGTGTTCCATTCCTGATTTGATTCACGGACAACACGGTCAAAGTCCCAGTGGTCCAGTTCTGTTTCCATATTTATTCGAGCCTGCTGACAGCTTACATAAGACATGCCCAGTTTCATAAGTACGAATTCATCTTGCCCGGTTTCAAATTCGAGAGCGAATCCGGGATTGTTGCCTTCTATTTGGTCTAGTTCTTTGCACTGTCCCTTTTCCCAGGCTATGAGTTTATTGAAGGGTTTGCTCAACTGGACATAAAAGTAAACAGTGCAAGGCTTTTTCCGGCGATCGGTAGGGGCCATAGTTGCACTGCCTGATATCTCGGTATTATTGATAATATTAACACTGGAAGCGGCCATGGGGCCATGCCCGAGCTTTGCGTCCAGATTGAATGCTATATGACTGTTTTTTGAGGCGGGGAATTGGTATCTGTGAAACCCTACCCGGCAGGTAGAGGTAAGCTCTGCCTGAATATTGCGGTCTGAAAGGATAACTCTGTGATAGCCAGGGCGTACCACTTCATCATCATGCCTGAATTTTGCC
>JAFGDI010000397.1 GCA_016932145.1 Sedimentisphaerales bacterium | reverse complement strand
GGTATCAAGCAATCTGTTAGTTTTGCCTGATAATAGCCGAGCTGGGGCTCAGCGTTCCCAGAGAAGAAAAGCTGCGTGAACAGTAACAAAAAAACTTTGCTTCCTGGCAATTTTGCGATTAGATTTATAGGTATATGTCAAAAGCAGCGATAAAAATAATAATTGTACTGGCCTTACTGCTGGTTCAGCAGGGGATTGCTGATACAGAGCAGATAACTGGCAATGCTGCCACTGGCGGTCAGGCAGCGGAAGTTCAGAGTGGCAGCCCTTACGATCGTATTGCTCTGCGGGAAAAGACCGATGCCTTTATGGCTATTGGTGATTTTGCCGCAGCTTTGAATGAATATGCTCACCTTTCGCGTAAGCATGCTTCTGATATGTACTTACGCAATGAATATGCCCGGCTTAAAGAGTTTATTGATCTGCGGAAAAAGCTCAATGGCACTATTCCAGATGGAAAATGGCCTGAGTACAAGGCAAAATTGCGAGCTTATATGTATAGTCGGGGACTGTTTTATCTGGCTCTGGAGCTGGATAGTAAGGCCTGGGAGAAATACCCCAGTGAGCAACAGCGAGAGCAATTACTTGAGACTCTTTTAATTCTGGATAAGAACCAGCAGGCAATGGCCCTGACAGTGGAGCAGGCAGCGGACTTAAGTTCGGATAGTGATCGCTGGCGTTCGCTTAATTTGCTGCTGGCTGCCAGGACAGGGGAAATTTCAAGTGTACTGGCAAAGTATGATGATCTGACTTTTGACCTTAAGGAAAAGCCATTATGTCAGTTTGACCTGGCCAGAATAATGGCATTAGCCGGCGATGATCGCTGGGAAGATATTTTAGCTGAATTTCTGGCAGAACAGCCAACTGGCGACTGGCAGGCCCTTAAATCTATGATGGTGTCAGCAACTGAATTTACTCCTTATCGACAGGGAAAAACCTATTTGTCTATTGTGGCAGAGATAGATAAGAGAATACTATTTTTGCATTCATGCTATAAAACAGAGTGTCCCAAAGAGCGTTTGCAAGAGCCGGTCAGGTAAAACTGGTTACTTTTTTTACTGAAAAAACATTTTTTTTAGGCTAATTTCATCTCCTGAGTTCATAACTTATACAGATAGCGCAGTTTTTTAGCAAATATGCGTCTGCCTATAGTTGGCTGGTGAGAATGTGTAAAATGAAGCCAAGTTATAAAACCCGCCGGTAAAAAGACTTAAGGAGTTTATTTCAGTGAAGAAGTTGTTTTCAGCATTCGTTTTGTTATTGTCGTTAGTATCTGTTTTGCAGGCTGATACTGTAATAGGGATTAATTTTTGTGATCATTGGCCCATACCCCACCTGTCAGGAGAGTTGGCAGATGATCTGGACAATTGGACAGATTCAGTGCCCACCGGTCTGGAAGGGGCAGAAAAAGTCGGCCAGGTGACTTTGCAGGGCAGTAATGACCTGGTGCAGTGTAAGTGGCGTTGTCTGAGAACCGGAGCTGGCGGTATAGAAAATACCAGTGAGCAGCAATTATATCGGGTTTATCTTGATGATGCCTCTAATGGTGCTACGCTTACTTTGATGGGTTTGCGTCAATGGCTGGTAAGTGAAGGGTTAAGTTATTATACAGTAAGGGTATATCATTCTGTTGATGTAAGTGATGTTGCCTTTGTTCCAGTTGATCTCAGAGATGCTGACGGCAGGGTATTGCAACGGGTGCAGGAAAATAACAGATGGACTGCTGATGGCGGCACGCGTGCCTATGCTGATTCAGATGCTCTGGTATCTGATATTATGACATTGAGTCCGACCAATAAGGGCAATAATACCCGGGGTACTATTGCCGGGGTGAAGATAACTGGTTACACCGCCGTCGCCCCGATTTTGACAGCGCCATTTAATGGTCAGGATTTTCTTGATCCGGAGAATGTGAGCTTTAAATGGGACTGCCCGGCGTTAGCAGGTGGGTCAGGGGTCAGCTATAAGTTTTATCTTAATACCAGTAATGAATTTTCTGGCATTAATCCGGTAGAGACAGGCGGGTTGAGCTACAAACCGGCTTATCATCTGGAACGCGGTCAGGTGTATTTCTGGCGGGTTGATGCTATCGTGGCTGGTCAGGTATTTGCCAGTAGTGTAAAAAGTTTCAAGACAGGTGATAATGACTGGGAGAACCCCAGTGTTTTTGGGCGTAATAAGATGCCTCGACATAGCAGTCTTATTCCTTATGGCTCGCTGGCAACGGCTCTGGAGGGTACGAAACAAGCATCAGAGTTTTATTCTGACCTTAATGGCCAGTGGAAATTCCATTGGGTGGCTAATCCGCAGAATCGCCCGCTTGACTTTTATCAGACAGGCTATGATGTTAGCGGCTGGTCAGAGATATCAGTTCCGTCAAACTGGGAAATGCAGGGTTATGGTGTGCCTATCTATACTAATTTTAATTATCCTCATGCCAACGATCAGCCTATGATAATGACCACGCCGCATAGCAGCTATACAGCCTATAGCCAGCGTAATCCGGTAGGTTCATATCGACGAGACTTTACTGTTCCTTCTGACTGGAATGGCAGGCGGGTATTTATCCATTTTGATGGTGTTATGAGTGCGTTTTATCTCTGGGTTAACGGCCAGCAGGTCGGTTATAGCCAGGATAGCACAGGAGTATCAGAATTTGATATTACCAGCTATATTGTGCCGGGTAATAATGTTCTGGCCGTTGAGGTATATCGCTGGAGTGATGGCAGCTATCTGGAAGATCAGGATATGTGGCGTATGAGCGGTATATATCGTGATGTATATATGTTCTCAACTGCCGATATGCATATCAGCGATTTCTGGGCTCGCTGTGACCTGGACAGCAATTATGATAATGCTGAACTTTTCCTTGATGCTGATATAGTTAACTATGGCAGTCAGAATCAGGCGGCCCATACACTTGAGGTCAGTCTGCTTGACCCGGCGGGTGAGCCGGTGGGTTTTGGCCCGCTGATGACTGCTGATATCGCTTCTCTGATGGCCGGTCAGGAGATCGGTCTCGAATTACAGGCTCCGGTTGACAGTCCGCTGAAATGGTCAGCAGAGACGCCGCATCTTTATGAGCTGCTGCTGACACTCAAAGATAATGCTGGTAAGGTAGTAGAGATCGAAAGATGTAAATTTGGATTCCGTAAGATCGAACTGACAGATAAGACCGTTAAGGTTAATGGTAAATACATTTATTTTAAGGGTGCTAATCGTCATGAAAATGACCCAGATACCGGTAAACATGTCAGCTATGAGTCTATGGTGAAAGATATAGAGCTGATGAAGCAGTTCAATCTCAATACTGTGCGTACCAGTCATTACCCCAATGATCCAGTCTGGTATGAACTCTGTGATAAATATGGTATATATGTAATAAATGAGGCAAATATCGAATGTCATGGCAATATGAGTATTTCCGATGATCTTAAATGGACTGATTCATTTATGGACCGTACTATGAACCTGGTCGAACGAGATAAGAATCATGCCTGTGTTATCTTCTGGTCGCTGGGTAATGAATCTGGTGATGGCCGTATTTTTGAGACTACCAGTACCTGGATAAGAAATCGGGATAAAACCCGGATCGTGCAATACGAGGGTGTACACGGCGGCGATGATACCGATGTCTATTGCCCGATGTATGCCAGTGTTTCAGCTATTGAGAATTATGCCCGGTCCAACCCGGCTAAACCGCTGATATTATGTGAGTATGTTCATGCTATGGGCAATAGTGTGGGCCATATTAAGGACTACTGGGATGTTATCGAATCATATCCGATCTTGCAGGGTGCCTGCATCTGGGATTGGGTTGATCAGGGCCTGCGTAAAAAGGCAGATGTTTATTACTCTGTTGCTGATGGCAGTGCTCAGGCTAATACGGTAACAGCTTATGGTCAATTCGTAACTGGCTATAGCTCTGAGGCTCTTAATGGTTATGCTATTATTGGTGAGGCTGCGGCTCTTGACATAACTGGTAAGGCTCTTACCCTGGAAGCCTGGGTTAAACCAGAAGCTACAGACACTCATGGCCCGATCATAACCAAAGGTGATCATCAGTATGCTATAAAGGTGGCTGATGGCGGTAATCAGCTTGAGTTTTTCATTTATGATAATGGCTGGCGTACAGTTCGCTGTGATCTGCCTGCCAACTGGCTCAATAACTGGCATCAGGTAGCGGGCACTTATGATGGCAGCAGTCTGCGTATTTATATCGATGGCACGCTGCGTAATACTGCTGCTTTTGCTGGTAATATTCAGAGTAGTGGCTATCCGGTCAATATTGGCCGTAATTCGGAGTCAACAGGTCGTAAGTTCCGGGGGCTGATCGATAAAGTTCGTATATATAATACAGTATTGAATGCTTCTTCGCTTAACCGGCCAGAGGCTCAGCCGGGTGCAAATGCCGTTTTGTGGCTGGAATTCGCCAGTGATGATATTACCGCTAATGGCGAGAATGAAGAGTTCTGGGCTTATGGCGGTGATTTTGGCGATGTGCCTAATGATACTAACTTTGTTTGTAATGGCCTTATCGGACCGGACCGCAAGCCGCATCCGCAATTGTACGAGGTTAAGAAGGTATATCAATATATCAAGACAGAGGCAGTTGATGCGCAGGCAGGTGAGTTCCGTGTTCGAAATTGCTATGCCTTCAGAAATGTAAGCGATTTTGATATCTACTGGGAACTGACCGAAAACGGCAAGGTTGTCCAGAGCGGCACATTGCCGGAAACTGCGATAGCAGCAGATACTGATGGTATTATTTCCCTGGGTTATTCTGAGCCTGTAGCAAAGCCAGCAGGAGCTGAATATCTGGTAACTATATACTACAAACAACCAGAGACAACGATCTGGTCTGAAGCTGGTCATGTAGTTGCCTGGGATCAGTTCGGGGTTGACTGGCAGGTAGCTGCCGGTGAGCTGCCCGGCGCTGGCGCTGCTGCACCTTTGCAGATGAGTGAGACGGCAGAGGCTTATGGCTTTACCGGCCCTGATTTTGCAGTATCAATAGGTAAGGCAAGCGGTGCTATAGAGTCATATATAATGAATGGTCAGCAGATGATAGTTACCCCGTTTGCCCCGAATTTCTGGCGGGCACTTACTGATAATGATGTAAGGGGCGGCTTGTATTCAGGCCAGACCAACTGGCGTAATGCCGGGCCGGGCCGTACTGTCACTAATATAGCTATGACCTTTTTGGCTGCTAATAAAGCCCAGGTTCTTGTAACTTATGCTATACCGGTTGGCAATACCGTCTTAACCAGTACATACACAATCTGGAGTGATGGTACAGTGCAGGTTGATAATGATCTGGTGGTTGATAGTGCTGCTGCTGATATGCTTCGTTTTGGTATGCAACTGGAGATGCCGGGCGAATATGAAATCGTGCAATGGTATGGCAGTCTGTACGAAAATTATTGGGATCGTAAGGCCTCATCTCTGGTAGGTATGTATAAGTCAACGGTAGGCCAATGGATCCATGAGTATGTTCGGCCGCAGGAAAATGGTAATCGTACCGATGTTCGCTGGGTATCGTTTACCAACGATGCCGGTCATGGTCTGCTCTTTAAAACGGCCTCCAGTGAGACTCTGGAAGTGAGTGCCTGGCCTTATACTATGGCTATGCTGGAATCGGCGGCCCATATAAATGAGCTTAAACGCAATGGTAATATAACAGTTAATATTGACTATAAGCAAATGGGGCTGGGTGGTGCCAGTTGCGGACAGTCAACGCTGGATAAATACCGGTTGTGGCCTGGAACTTACAACTATAGCTTTACCATAACACCAATATCTCGTTCCATTGCCGGGCCTGTGCCCGGCGATGGCGAGGTAAATGTCTGGCCCGGCACCTCACTTAGCTGGGAAATAACAGGCGATACTGCCGATAGCTTTGATCTGTATCTGGGGGCTGATGCCCTCCAGATGCACAGGTTGTCACAGATATCGGCTGACCTGAACAGCTTTGTGCTATCAGGTAATGACAGCCTCAACTGGAATCAAAGCTATTACTGGCGTTTGGACGAGGTTGCCGGCAATGTAACTCAGCAGGGCCGGGTTTGGCAGTTTCGCACTCAGACACCCGGCGATATGGATTCAGATTTTGATGTAGAATTGGACGATCTGGCCGCTTTTGCCCGTTTCTGGCTCAGTTCTGACAGTACAGGATTGGCCGATATTGACAGGTCAGAAGTAGTTGACCTTAAAGACCTGGCCTTAGTTGCCCAATATTGGTATGTAAACAACATAACCGTGAACGGTTACTAAAATACTGATATTATTGAGCTGGGAATGTTTTGTTTTGCTGAAAGTTTACCGTTTTGTAAATTATTTCATATCAGTAGGTTAATTGTTATTTTGAGTGTAGTTTTTTCTTGCTTTTATCCATATTTTTGCGTGTATTGGTTCATTGTAGTGTTTTTTTGGTTGTTTTTTTACTGTAACTTTTTGTCCTGTT
>JAFGDI010000396.1 GCA_016932145.1 Sedimentisphaerales bacterium | reverse complement strand
GTAGAATCTACTACGAGCAATGCCCCTTCACAGGCAGCCAGTGAGCGAGAGACCTCATAATGAAAGTCAACATGCCCGGGCGTATCAATAAGATTAAGCAGGTATGTTTTACCATCAGAATGCTTATAGTTCATCGATACCGCCGAGGCTTTAATGGTAATACCGCGTTCCCTTTCAAGGTCCATACTATCGAGTAACTGCTCTTGCATTTCTCTTTCTGAGACTGCACCAGTAAGCTGCATTATTCGATCTGCAAGCGTACTTTTACCATGGTCAATATGAGCGACAATCGAAAAATTTCTTATCAGGTTTGTATCCATAGGGTTTTGTTATCAATGCTATTTATGCCGGTGGGTATTTGAGACGAACACGATACTTCATCTCTGATATATTACTTGCTGACCACTTGCCGGCTCTCAGTCCGGCAAAGTCAGTTCTACACAGCAAGGTGAGTCCGGCTAGTGCGGCAGTTTACCAGACTCAGGCTAACTATATACAGACCCGTATATTACCATAATTCAGGCATTAGTTCAATATCTTTTGGCGAAAAGCGATTACCTTCACTGTAAATGCCTACCAGTAAATAGATTACAAGCAAGAAACCCTCCTTTGTAATTCCAGTCTCGATATCTGCCTGAGTTTTTTACAGATGCCTTTCAGATATGCCAGAAAACATTCTGCGAGTATGCTACTGCCTTATTATCGCTTGTCAGGGGATTATTTTAGAATTATAATAACAACCGCAAATTATAGGACTAACCCAACAGATACACCTGTTAAGAGAGTATAATGCCAAAAGAATTTGAGATAATAGACTATTTTCGCAGTCAGAGCTGTGGTTCTGGTGAATATATAGAAACAGGGCCGGGCGATGACATGGCTGTGATGAACATAAACAGCCAGCGGTTACTTGTCACAACAGATATGCTGCTTGATGGTGTGCATTTTGACAGCACAACAACAGACCTGACCCGTATCGGCTATAAAGCCATGGCAACGAGTCTGAGCGATTGTGCAGCTATGTGTTCCCGGCCGGTCGGCTGTGTCGCAGCTATCTCACTACCCCGCCATTATAACATGAAAGAGATAACCAGTTTACATAATGGCTTTAAGATGGCCTCTCAGCAATATAACTGCCCGATCATAGGCGGCGATATGACAAGCTGGGACAAAGACCTGACTTTGACAGTGACAATGTTCTCGATCATGGAAAATAGCCGACAGCCCATATATCGCCACGGGGCACAACCTGGCGATAAAATAATGGTAACCGGTCAACTGGGCGGTTCCATACTTGGCCGACATCTTGATTTCACACCGCGAATAAATGAGGCTATCTGGCTTTATGACCACTGTAAACTTCATGCCATGATGGATATAAGCGATGGTATAGGTGGCGATCTGCGGCATATTTGCCGGGAAAGCCGGGTTTCTGCCCTGCTCTATGGAGAACAGGTGCCCATAAGCCCATCAGCCCATGAGCTTGGCGGTAACCCGCTCTTGCACGCCCTGACAGATGGCGAAGATTTTGAGCTGCTCTTTACCGTAAAGGCCAGCGATGCAGAACGACTGCTCAGTATCTGGCCGCAATTCAGCAGTGAAAAACTCAGTATTATTGGTGAGATAATTCCTGTAGCTGAAGAACTGATTTATCTCAAAAACAACGGTGAGACAACACCATTTACGCAAACCGGCTATGAACACTGACCCGGCATCACAAGAATTAACTGGCAAGAATAAATGCTATGAAATGACAAAAGCAAAAAGTCATAGCTGAGCTTACTCTGCAAAAGGTTTACATTAAGGCCATATATCAGCCCGGGACTATCTTCGCTTACCGCGAGTGGTGAAGAATTTGACCAGAGCCGGGAAATATGGCTCACCTGTGATTACAGGTATATGATCCACCTTTGCCTGCCTGAACATTTTTTCCAGCTCAGCCCGTTGGCTCAGGGCCTGAGAGGCAAAAGCCTGCCTGAACTTCTTACCGGAAGTATCGATCTGCATGATCTGCCCAGTCTCAGCGTCCTGGAACTGGATAAGGCCGCAATTGGGCAATACCTGCTCATGGCGGTCTCGAACACTAACGGCGATGAGATCATGTTTTTTACCTACCAGTCGCAGATTACGGGTAATATCAGAGCCAAAAAAGTCGGATACCAGAAAAACAGTAGCCTTTTTCTTCTGCACACCGGCAAGATAATCCAGAGCAATAGCAATATCTGTCTTACCGCCGGGCTGGTTATCATAAAGTAGCTCACGAATTATACGCAGTACATGACTGGCCCCTTTTCTGGGCGGTATATACTTCTCGATCTTATCTGTAAAGGTTATCAGTCCGACCTTATCACCGTTTTTAATAGCCGAATAGGCCAGAACCGCACACAGTTCTGCAGCAAGTGAATTCTTTGTCTTATCTATTGTACCAAAATCAGCCGAACCGCTGGTATCAACCATAAGCATAACCACCTGCTCGCGTTCCTCGACAAACCGCTTTATGTACGGCTTGCCCATACGGGCAGTTACATTCCAGTCAATAGAGCGGATATCATCGCCGGGGGCATACTCTCTCACTTCGTCAAATTGCATACCCTGCCCTTTAAAAGCACTTTCATACTCACCGGCGAAAACATCATTCACCTTGCGATTGGTATATATCTGAATGCGTTTAATTTGCTTGATTATCTCACGAGGCAGCATAAGAATCCTATCTGCAAATACCTGTTAATTATACACTTAAGCCAAAACCACCTGGCTTCCAGTATTATTACGACAATATTATCAGAAAGGTTCAAAATAGTTTTGTCAAGTTTGAAGCAGGTACTATTTGCCAGTCAGTTCATCGTCAACAACATCTTTAAGATTTTTTTTATCACTGGGAACCAGAGCACTGTGGCTATGAGTTTTGAACCAGTCAACAACCTCGGCGGGCATTTCATATTGCGGCTGACCGGCGAGCCTGTGAACAAAATTACAGGAGGAAAAGACCAGAGAAGATGCCTTGTCGAAGTCTTTATTAGCCAAACGCTCTGGCTTTTCAATTACATTTACAGCAACGGCAAAACCACTGAAAATAAGGTAATTGGTGAGAATAAGCATAATGAAAAAGCCTGCTACCCCACCAGCAATATTAGAAAAAAGATCTGGCAAAGGAGCATTAAAAGCATTGTCAAAGCACATAGAAGTGCTATAGCGGGCAATGATAAAGATAAACAATGACATTAACAAGCTGCAAACCACTTTGTAATATACTTCCGAAAAAGCAGGAATATAACCCACTATCGTCGGAGTAAGCATAACGGCCAGGTATATACTGAACAGCAAATTAAAGAGGGTTACCCACATTGAGGTAAAACCGAATTTTCGCGAATACCAGCCAAATGCCAGACTGGCAATAAATGTAAGCATAAATAACATAATTGATCTACCTGAAAAAAATTAGAGCCCAATCAGAGGCTAAACAGAGTTAACAAACAAGACTAAAGGTTTGAAACCACCCTTTTTACCTCCTGCAAGTCGGTTCTGCCTTCCAAAGCCAGAGCCATAGCCGATTTCTGCATATTTGTACGACAGCTATCGTCACCAAACTGTTTGAATTTACCAACAGAAATAGAACCATCAAGCAACTGGGCCTTGATCTCATCGTCAAGTACCATAATATCAAATAATCCGGTCCTTCCATAGTAACCGGTAAAACCACAATCTTTACAGCCGGCCGGTGCCCGCAATGAACCGCCGGATATCTTTCTCTCAGCAAGCGAACTCATCTGGCTATCAGTGAGAGTTGCCGGAGTTGAGCATTTATTACATAGTTTCTTGACCAGTCTCTGTGAAATGAGCATATCTACAGCAGAGACCAGCAACATAGGCTTTACACCCAGGTCAACAAGTCTCACCAGAGCAGCGGCATTACTACTGCTATGCAAAGTAGCAAATACCTGATGACCTGTCTGAGCTGCCTGCATAGCGATCTGGGCGGTCTCCTGATCGCGTATCTCACCGATATAGATCACATCAGGATCCTGCCGCAAAACACTTCTCAGCGTTGAAGCAAAAGTTATGCCCGCCTTTTCGTTCACCTCTATCTGACTGGCATTGGGCAGAATATACTCGATCGGGTCTTCAATAGTTATCACATTTTTCTGGTCAAAGTCAAGTGTCCTGAGCATAGAGTATATTGTCGTACTCTTACCACTTCCGGTAGGCCCACAAACCAGGATCATGCCGCTATTTCGTTTAAGTCTGGGGGCAACGATCTCGAGCTGTTTGGCCCTGAAACCCAATTCTTTAAGCGAAAGTGGTTTTTGAGCCTGGTTCAAAACACGAATGGATATTTTTTCACCATGCAGTACCCCGGCAGTAGCAGCTCGGAAGGAAACCGGTCCGTTATCTGTTTTAACGCTAAAAGCACCATCCTGTGCCCTTCTCTTTTCGGCTACATCCATAGAAGATATGGCTTTTATACTATTTATAATAGCAACAGCTTCCTGGGCCGGGTAGGTATTTATGGTTCGCAACATACCATCGATGCGGAAACGCAATTGCGTTTCTTCTGCTGAAACCGGATTGATAAGCAGATCACTGGCCCTCATCTCCAGAGCATCAGCGATTATCTCCTCAACTCTGGAAATTACGACGCTATTATTAAATTTATCGGTAGTGATAACCACATTCAGCCGAGATCTGGTTTTTGACGGGTTGCCTGATTTGGAAAATTTGCCCTTACCCAGAAGAATAGCAAAGACATCGTAAACCGAACCATTATTAGCTTCAACCGTCTTAACCGCATTTACAACTGTCAGGCCAAAAACGAACAGCGGCCCGAAAAACAGGATCATCAAGTTGCAAAATGGCCTGCGACTATTGGAAACCATCGGCGTTTTATAATAGGCATTAAGCAGATAAACACACCAATAAAACCAAAAAGCCAGTAAGACAAATCTTACAGGATTAAAACATAAATCTGTCGTTGGTAAATTCATAATTTTTGACCGAAACTCTGGCCTCTAAATAAACAAGCAACACAACCAAAAAAACTGACAACTCCGGGCCAGTAATTGCTTTATAAGGCTTAACCATTATCAAGACGGCATTATTTTGTCATAAAGCCAGTAAAAAGTAAAGTATAAAAACTGATAGATAGACATAATATCTCAAATAAGTTACAATAAAGGTTTAATTTAAGAGCAAGAGCACAATAGCAGGCATAAGTTCATAAGTACAGTGCAATGAGAAAGATATGGCAATATTAGAATTTAAGAGTATAAACAAGGAATTTGCAGGTCGGACAATATTGGATAATGCGTGCTTCGAGGTTAATGCCGGTCAGAAACTCGGACTCATCGGAGCTAATGGTACAGGCAAATCGACTATACTCAATATAATTACCGGCATGCTCAAGCCCGACAGCGGTTCAGTACAACTCGCCGCCGAAGTGCGGGTCGGATATGTACCCCAGCATGTTGAGATCGAAGACGATCGCACCGTAAGTGATTATCTGCTAGAGGATTATTGCAAGCTCAACGGTGAATTGCGTCTGGCTGAAGAAGCTCTTGCCCAGGGTAAAGAATCAGAACATGAGCGATTACTGAAACAATATCAGCAGATCCGCGACCGTTTTGACCATATCGGCGGCGACCTGTACCCGCAGCGAGCCGAAGGGTTGGTAAGCGCTCTGGGCCTGACAGATAAGATCGATCAACCCGCCAGGCTGCTATCTGGCGGTGAACGAAATGTTCTGTGCATGACCCGTGCTTTATTAGCTGACCCCAATTTACTTATCCTGGATGAGCCGGGCAATCACCTGGATTATCACGGGCTGGCCTGGCTGGACGATTTTATCTGCCGGTTCCGCGGTGCTATTATAATAGTATCACATAACCGCTATCTGCTGGACCGGGCTGTCGGCGGCATTTTAGAGCTGGAAAATGGCAAGGTAGAATATTATCCGGGAAATTACAGTGCTTTTAAGGTTCAGAAAGAAGAAAAGCTCCGTGCCCAGGCGGCAGAACATAAGGCCTGGCAGCAGCGGGTTGACGACCTCAAACAACTGGTACAAAAATTCGCTGATATTGCTCAGGGTCATGCCAGTGATAATAGCTGGGGCCGCAGATTACGAAGCCGGCGTAGCCAGCTCGACAGAGAAATGGGCAAGGAAGTAACCAAACCCAATGAAAGTACACCCAAAATATCGGTTAATTTCAATACTGAGGCGACCCGTTGCGATATCGCATTACAGGTGAATAATTACAAAAAGGCTTTCGGTGAGCAGGTTCTATTTGATAATGCCAACTGGCAGATCGATGGCGGTCAACACTGGGCTCTGGTCGGCCCTAACGGTAGTGGTAAAACAACGATACTCAAAGACATTGTCGGCTATGGCAAATGGGACAATCAGGTGATCCGTATCGGGCCATCACTATCGGTAGGGTATTGCTCTCAGCAGCAGGAACACCTCAATACCGAGAATACGGTTTTTGATGAACTTTATGACCTGCCTAATATTAATGAGCAGCAGGTATTTGACATTTTAGCCCGCTTCCGCTTCACCGATGAAGCGATCCAAAAGAAGATTAAAAACCTCTCCGGCGGCGAACGAAATCGACTGCAACTGGCAAAACTGCTCTATTCCCGACCTAATTTCCTTATCCTCGATGAACCAACTAACCATCTGGACATATATACCTGCGAGGCTATAGAAGAGGCCCTGCTGGAATTTGAAGGCACATTGCTGGTTGTTTCGCATGACCGTTATTTTCTCGATAAAATAGTAAATCATGTAGCTGAGGTTCGCGACCGCAAGCTGGTATGCTACGATGCTAATTTCACTAACTATTGGGAGATAACCGCCCCACTGCGTCAGGAAAGTACCGGTGCCGGTCGAATAGCCTCTCGCGGTAAATTGCGAAGTGAAAGTAAGGACGACACACCTGGTGTGGGCGCCCAATATCATGCCGACCGCAAAGCAAAAAATGCCGAGCTGAGAAAGGCAAAAAAAACAGTAGAAACCCTGGAAGAAGAAATAGCTAAAACAGAAGAGCTCAAAGCCAAAAGCGAAAAACTCGCGGCCGATGCCTATATGGCTGGCGATAATGATAAAGGCCAGAAATATTCACTGGAAATAATCACCCTGACTGACAAGCTGGAAAAGCTATTTACAGACTGGGAAACTGCCAGCGAAAAGCTCTCTGAACTGGAAGACAATCAATAGATCAGGATAAGCTCTGCTGAGTTCGGGCGATTATCTCCTCCTGTAAATTCTGGCTCAGGCCGGTAAAATAGTCGCTATAGCCGGCAACACGCACTATAAGGTCGCGGTGATCCTCTGGATGTGCCTGTGCCTGCTTGAGTGTTTCCACATCAACGATATTGAACTGGATATGATGGCCGCCTAAAGCAAAATAACTGCGTATAAGGGCCATGAATTTACTAATATTTCCCTCACTGAAAATCTGCGGCGAAAACTTCATATTCAATAAGGTTCCGCCAGTACGGCAATGATCGATACAGGCAGCAGACCTGATAACTGCTGTTGGGCCATGCCGATCGGCACCCTGAGCAGGAGAGATACCATCAGATAGCGGCCTGTGTGCCAGCCGCCCATTAGGCAAAGCACCGGTTACCTCGCCAAAATAGATATGGCAGGTGGTTGGCAAAAGATTAACACCATAACGCCCGCCCTTGGTATTGGGTCTGCCGTTGAATGAATTATAATAGATCTCAAATAACTCGCAGGTGAGCTTATCAGCCTGGTGATCATCATTACCGTAACAAGGGGTTTTATGCAGCAATACCTGTCGCATAGTTCCATAGCCAACAAAATCATGAGCTAAGGCATCGAGCAACTCGGCCATTGACCATCTGCGTCCTTCAAATATATGGGTGTTGATGGCACTGACACAATCTGTTGCCACTCCCAGGCCCACACCCTGAATATAGGTCATATTATACCGCGGGCCGCCATCATGATAATCCAGAGCCTTGTCAATACAGTCATCAACCAGGAGCGACATGAAAGGCACAGGATAATACTCTGCATAAAGCCGCTCTATAGTGTTATTACCCTCTATCTTGACATCGACAAAGAATTGCAGTTGCTGACGGTAAGCCTCCATAAACTGCTCTATATTACTAAAGCCACACGGGTCACCTGTTTTAATTCCTATGTTAAGACCAGAAGCCGGGTCAGTTCCATTATTAAGTACCAGTTCAATAATCTTGGGCCAGTTCATATAACCGGTCAGAGTGCAGCTTTCCTTGCCAAAAGAACTAGTCTCAACACAACCGCTCGGTCCGCCATCGCGTGCATCTGCCAGAGTCTTGCCATGATTAAGCTGTTCGGTAATAATTGTCTCAGTGTTAAAACAGGAAGGCTGTCCCATGCCAAGACTTATCACTTCAGAAGCTCTGCGCAGGAAGGCATCTGGATTATCTTTGCTAAGCTGTATGCAGCAGCTTGGCTGTGTCAATTGCATCTGGGCAACGGTATCAAGAATCATATACGAAAGCGGATTGACACAATCTTTGCCATTACTGTCAAGACCACCAACATTTATCAGTGAAAAATCAGTATAAGTAGCACTCTGCTCCAGAGTAACTCCCACCTTGGGCGGTGCCGGGTGATTATTGAACTTCACCCAGAAGCACTGAAGCATTTCCCGGGCATATTCTTCTGTGATCAGACCAGAGGCGATATCTGCCTGATAGAATGGGAACAAATGCCGATCAAGCCGGCCAGGGTTATACGAATCCCACGGATTAGTCTCAGTAATAACACCCAGGTGCATGAACCAGTACATTTGAATGGCTTCATGGAAGTTACGCGGTGGCTGGGCCGGCACTCTTCTACACGCTTCAGCGATACGATAAAGCTCTTCCCGCCGGATAGCATCTGATTCTGCTCTGGCCATTTCCGTAGCCTGGGCTGCAAGTCGCTGGGCAAAAAGCATGATCGCATCGGCACAGACAGCCATAGCCTGCAATTCAATATCAGCTCGAAGGTCTGCTTCGCTTTCAGCAGGGTTTAATCTGGCTCGCACTGAAGCTATCTTTTCCTTCAGGGCAAGCATTCCGGTTTTATATATCTTGTCATCACAAATAGAATGACCCGGGCTGCGCTGTTCCATAAACTCAGTGAAGACACCGGCATCAAAGGCCGCGTGCCAGGCAGGAGTCATAGCATTAAAGACACGCTTTCGCATGGTCATGCCACTATTAAGCCAGTAAGGAATAATGGTATTGGCATACACTTCCCGGACAGATGAACTAACCCGATAAGGATTCTTAAAGCGATTATGTAAAGCCTCCAGATCGGCCAGGTCATGACAGCAGAGCTCCGGATAAGTGGACACTGCACGAGGGGCAGGACCTCTTTCTCCCACGATTAATTCACCATCGCCAATATAGATCTCTTTATTAGCCATCAAGTGATAGAAATTGCCAGCCCGTAACAAAGGCATCGGCAGCTTACCATAATTATCCTGATAATATTGCGTGACTAACTCTGCCCGTTCACTGGATATATAAGGCTCAGTGTTAACACTGTAACTGCGCAGACGATTTACTCTTTCACTTAACATGTAATTTCATACTCCATCAATAATGGCCAAAACGAGACAAAGCCAGCTAATAAATGAGACTTTCTTTTTCAAATGCCGCTACAACTCGTTCTGAGCATGATCTTTTTCTTTTCTATACCACCAGAATTATAAGGTAAATATTCGATCTGCCTGACAGTGGCAATACTGTTTGCAAATCTTTCTGTTGCCTCGATATTGGCCGGGTCATCATTTACACCGGGTATAAGCGGAACTCTGAGTATTATACCCTTTTGGGCCTGAGCAATTTTCATGATATTTGCGATAATAACCTGATTATCGACACCAGTATATTTCCGGTGCATTTGAGCATCTGTATGCTTGAGGTCACAAAGGAACAGATCCGCCCTTTCGATAACCCGCTCAATTACATCCGGCTGAGCAAAACAAGAAGTGTCAACAGCGCAGTGCAGCCCGGCAGAGCGGCACAGATCCAGACACTCGCAGAGAAAATCCACCTGGGCCAGCGGCTCACCGCCAGTAAAAGTAACCCCTCCACCAGAATTATCATAAAAGATCTTGTCCTTCATCACTTCGGCTAATAACTGGTCAGGCGACATTTTACGACCAACTTTACTCAGGGCTTCTGTTGGACATGCCTCAATACACCTGCTGCAACCGGAACAATTATCTGAACCGGATACCATTTTCACCACTCCCTCTGCCATACCAATAATACCAGACGGGCAAGCCGCAATACAAGCACCGCACTTAATACAAAAAGCCTCTCGCCAGGTAAGTTCAGGAACAAAGGCTATGCTCTCAGGATTATGACACCATTGACAGTTTAGCGGACAACCCTTGAGAAAAACCGCAGTACGAATACCCGGACCATCATTGATGGCAAATCGCTTTATATCAAAAACAGTACCAGTTCCCCCCCGGGTTGCTGAAAGATCATTATGTTCTGATGTATTATTAACTATCATTGTCGCTTTATTATAACAAAAGCTATGGAACAAAAGCAAGCCAGAACGAGTAGTTTGCTCAAAATGGTTAATTGCTAAACATTTGTGGTTAACAGGCTTACGACAGATACACTTACATCTCAATCTGACATAACAGATGTTATAAGCAGCTATTTAAGTAACAGGAATTAACCAATAGATACCCAAAAAGTAAGATAATATGTAACCGTTCACGACAAATAGTAGGACAGGCATCTTGCCTGTCACCTGAGTTGCCAGCTTTGCTGGCAAACAACTATCGAGATAATACTTTGTATATTTATGCCCTTGTTGTTCCAACCTTGTTTTCGACTTCGTCGAAATTTAGGTGACAGGCAAGATGCCTGTCCTACTTGGGCAAGC
>JAFGDI010000395.1 GCA_016932145.1 Sedimentisphaerales bacterium | reverse complement strand
TCGGACGATAAAACCAGAGAGATCCGCGACAAATTCCGCAAAGGCGAAATTTGAGATACCGGAGTGTGTAAAAATAACCGTGAACGGTTACTATTTGTTTATTGTAGCTGCTGCGTCAAATCTCTTATTGATCCAGTCTAAGTATCTGATATGGGTGTTTCTTGATGAAATATCTTCACTATCTTGGACAAAACTTGCCATATTGAATAGAGGTGATGCTACATAACCGCTATCTTCAGCGATAACATTCCCTGATTTAGCGTCCAGCAGCCAGCTATTTACAAGAAGATGGTTAGTGTTTTGCATGACCTTCCACCCTCCATAATTTTCAAGATAGTAGAAAACAATATATGCGGTTTCGCAACCATTTTCAGCTGCCTGGCGGGCTATTTTCTTTTCATTAATATACCAGAACAAAGATGAATGATACACTTTTTTCTGATCGATCTTATCGTTAAGTACGACAAATTCATATCCTTTAGGAGTCATGCTTGAAGTTATCTGGTCTGTAAATCTTTTGAGCAGTTCTTCGCGATAATCAGCTTCTATAGAACCGCCAAAAGTGCCAATAATAATATATAAACCTACAGGGTTAACCTTTTGCGTAGGTTTAGGTGTAAACTTGCTTATTGAAGGAGCACAACCTGATAAATTTATGCTGATAACAATTAGTAATAAGAGTAGTGTGATCTTTTTCATATAGCCCTTTCTACTTGCTTATTATTAAAACGCTTACAGGCACAATGTCAGTATTTCTTCTACTTCTTTCCAGGTAATATTCTGATGCTCGCCCAGAACTGTGCCTCGCTCTTTGAAGCGGGTTACGACCTTCTGGATATCCGCAGCGGAGATATTGTAATCCTTGAGTGTGGTGGGCATTTTAACTGAATGGAAGAATTTCACTGTTGCATCTATGGCCGCCTGGGCTTTTTCCTTGCTGCTGCCTGACTTGATATTCCAGACCCGTTCGCCCAATTGGGCCAGTTTGTCCTGCTTATGGGCAAGCTGATGTTTCCATAAGCCCGGCAGAACGATAGCCAGCGACTCGGCATGAGCCAGCCCGAAAAAGGCTGTCAGTTCATGGCCGATCATGTGCGTTGCCCAGTCCTGCACGACACCGCAGTTTATCAGGCCGTTCAAGGCTTGTGTGGTACACCAGACAAAACTGGCTGATGCGTTATAGTCTTTTTCCTGGGTCAGTACCCGGCCTGAGATTTCTACCAGAGTATTGACCACAGCTTCGGCCTGACGGTCCTGTAGCGGAGTTTCCACACTATAAGTAGCGTATTGCTCCATGACATGCACAAAGGCATCTACTATGCCGTTACGCAATTGATTCTTCGGCAGGGAATAGGTAGTCTCCGGGTCGAGAATGGAAAATGCCGGATATACCTTCGGGCTGTAAAACGCCAGTTTCTCATCGCTGCTCTTACGGGAGATAACCGAATTGCCGTTCATTTCAGTACCGGTTGCCGGGAGGGTAAGAACTGTGCCCAGCGGCAGGGCGGCCTTAACTTCACCGCCTTTAGCCAGAATATCCCACGGTTCGCCATTATAACAGGCCGCTGCGGCTATGAACTTTGACCCATCGATCACTGAGCCGCCGCCGACAGCCAGAATAAAGTCGATCTTCTTGTCCTTTATCAGCTTTACTGCGTCCATACAGGTTTCATAAAGCGGATTAGGCTCGATCCCGGCAAATTCAACTGCTATCCGTCCTTTTAATGCCGCCGCTACCTGGTCATAGACGCCATTTTTCTTTATCGAGCCGCCGCCGTAAATTAAAATTATCTTTTTATCCGCCGGTATCAGATCGGCCAGCGTTGCGATCGTGTCTTTACCAAATACTATATGGGTGGGATTGTGATAATGAAAATTATTCATGGCAATTGCTCCTTGTTTTGTATTTTCAAAAAAAAAGACTCCCAACAGGAGTCTTATAGTATATTTGATTTATTTACCGCAATAGTCGATCAATCTGGCCAGTTCGGTTCTGAGGTCTTTACGATTCACTATTGTATCGACAAAACCGTGTTCCATCAGGAATTCAGCTCTCTGGAAACCTTCGGGTAATTTAACCTTGATCGTCTGCCAGATAGTTCTTGGCCCGGCAAAACAGATCAGGGCTTTGGGCTCTGATATAATAATGTCAGCCAGCATGGCAAAACTGGCGGTTACGCCACCAGTGGTCGGGTCGGCCAGCACTGATATGTACAAACCGCCTTTATCGTGCAGTTTGGCAACCGCTGCGCTGGTCTTGGCCATCTGCATCAGACTTAACGCACCTTCCTGCATTCTGGCACCACCTGAGCAGGTAATAGTGATCATGGGCAGATTGTGTTCTGTGGCATATTCGATGGCTTTGGTAATTTTTTCGCCAACAACCGAACCCATAGAACCCATCATGAAATCAGGGTCAAGCACTCCCAGCACAGCAGGGCGGCCCTTAATGAAGCCTTTGCCGATAATGGCGGCTTCGTTTAAGCCCGTTGTTTTTCTCATCCCGGCGGCCCGGTCTTTATAGCTCTTACTGTCAACGAAGTTGAGCGGGTCAACCGAGATCATATCTGCGAGCATTTCCTCGAAGGTGCCTTCATCGCAGATCTGCAGAACTCGTTTGCGGGCTGGTACCCGGAAATGATGACCGCATTCCTGGCAGATATAGCTATTTTCCTGCATACTGCGGGTGAAAATAGTTTTGCCACAACCAGGACATTTAGTCCAGAGTCCTTCAGGCATATCTCTTTTAACAACTTTTTTTAACTGATTCGACTCCATTTTCGATCTTTCATTATTTTCTTGTGCATCATGCACAATCTAAGATTGTCTGAACTGGATTAGAATTATGCAATCTAGCATTATTGTCAGAATGCAGAGGCAAAATCTATTTGACTAATTTACCACTGAGAGATTTACTGCCAGTCTGTTCGTCAAGTTCGAATATTCTGACGATCTCAGGATTATCGGCTATGTCCCAGAATTCTGAGGGCTCTTTGTCAGTGAGCAGACATTCGGCAATGCCGGCGGCTATCTCTGCCAGAACGACGATCGCCGTCTGACCTTTACTCTTTTTCAATACTGCCAGAAGACCTTCTTCTATTCTGTTCTGACAGTCGCAGAAAGTTTCACCTTCAGGGGGACAAATGCTGTCAGGAGCACTACGCCATTGTTTATAGGCACTGTTATATCTTTTTTCGATATCTTTATATCTCAGTCCTTGCCAGAGACCGCAATTCATCTCTTTCAGGTCAGGATTGACCTTACACTTGAGCCGACATAAATCGGCCAGAAACTCTGCCGTTGGCCCGGATGATTCATTGCCACTGCTGAATATGCACTGGGCATCATAATCTTTCAGTTGCTCGGCCACTGCAACCAGGGCAGTCTTACCCTGTTCTGATAGTGGCAAAGGTAAAGTACCCTGTAAACGCCTCTCCCTTTCAGCATTGACAACTGTCGTCGTCGCCTGCTGGATGAGAGAACCATCGACAGGTTCGCCATTTCCACTGCGGTCAGCCTCAGCCTGAGCTGCTTCTGCCCAGGATGTGCTGCCGGATCTTATGATTATCAGTCTTTTCATATATTACCATTTACAGATCGGCCCATCAGGCATTGTCACTTTCTGACTGAAATTGCCTGACAGTCTGACACTCAGACGCTCTCTGGCGACGACGGCCAATAAAATAAAAGGCTGTAAAGTCATATTTTTATTCTCAAAGACAAAAATGCTTCACGGCCTGATACTTTGTGTCGATCTGTGCATTGTGTATTACAATACAACTGTTTTAGTTATTGTCGCTGCGACTGAGCAGGTCTTTTACTGCGTCCATAAACCTCTCCATACGGAAGGGCTTATTCAGATAGCAATCAACGCCAAGAGTCTCAGCATAAACCTTGTGTCTGGAACCGGGGTTAGCGGTTATCATGATTATTGGCGGTTTGCCAGTTTCTTTGCGGAATGCACGAATGTTTTCCAGAATGATAAACCCGCTTCTACCGGGCAGCATCTGGTCCAGTATCATCAGGTCGGGTACTTTCTCCTCAACCATGCGTACGGCTTCGTTGCCATTTCCAGTAACCCGGATATTAACGCCCAGTTCTTCCAGTGCTGCTTCCAGAGTCTCAATGATATCATCATCATCATCAACCAGCAGAACATCTTTTCCTACGAATTCGCTCATTATTATTCCTTTTACTTTCTATTCTCTTTTTTTCCCCAGCTATCAATTTCCCCTGCCTTTAATTGGTCATTTAACCTGACAAGGTAACGCAACAGGTCGTCAGGCATAATAATCGCCCGGGAAAAGTCTTATATTAATAACATAGTCTCATTTTGTCAATGATTGCCATGACAGATTTAACTGTAAAAAAAATATCAAAAAATTATTGCCTCGTTCTCGTTTGTTCCGATAACATACTTATGTAAGGTTTCACCTCTGGTTATAATCTGGAGCGTAAACTGTTGTTTTAGACTTAAATCATTATTTAATAGTTGGTTATAGCTTTTATGCCCAATGACAAAGTACCAAATTCAGCGACTGACACCGCTATGGCTTCAGCCGAAGATCCTAATACTGAGCTGGATGTCGATGCTATGGAAGCAGAAATGCTGGCCATGGCAAACGGTATGCCCAGTGAGGAACGGGAGGGGGACAAGTCAGATAAGCTCAAAACGATCTTGTCTATGAGAGTGCCATTGATCGTTAAAGTGGCTGAGAAGAAAATGACTATGGATAATATCCTGAAATTCTCTCTGGGTAGCATAATTCAATTTGATAAAGATGTTTATGAAAATATTGAGTTAATGGTTAATAATCATGCTATTGCTGTGGGCCAACCAGTTAAGATAGGAGAAAATTTCGGACTTCGGCTTTTGCAGGTTGGCAATATTGAAAAGACCATTAAGAGTATGGGCAG
>JAFGDI010000394.1 GCA_016932145.1 Sedimentisphaerales bacterium | reverse complement strand
GACACCATGGTCCAGCTCAAACTCACCCAGAAATACTGCACCACTGAGCAAGTCTGATATCGTCCTGAAAACCAGGAACTTTTCCTCGGCTTCGATACTCTCAATAGCATTAACTTCCTGTTTACGCCAGGGATGATCGACAAAAACCGCTTCGCAGTCTGACTTGACCGAGTATATGAGCCGACGGGCAAAATCTACCAGAACATCATCAGCAGAATACAGATCACTGGCAATAGATTCTATGGTTACCCATACATCAGTAAGTCCATTATCGCGGAATCGGGCTACATAATCAGGAATAGTTTCCGGAGAGATAGCTGTGGGCACATACATAGTAACAGTACTGGAACCAACATCATCAAAATTAACATTATAATTAGCTTCTACCGGGACATTGAGCTTAGTATTTCTTACCACCTTGTCAAACTTATCTCTCAGCTTGTCTGCAACTGTCTTAACTCTGGGGTCCCACTGTGCCGAATCGCTTTTATCAGAACCGATCTGCCAGAATGGTATCTGCAAAGCATATCTGGCCAGAATAAATTCGATCTCACCTTGCCAGGCACTGGAATTCTGACTGAGAATATCCAGCAGGCTATTGCCAACCAGCTCCATATTAGAAGTAACATCAGTAGATACCCTGTCAAAAGTTGCCACCAGCCTTATCCTCGACTCTTCCAGATCAATAAGCCGCTTATCAAAATCGTTTACTGACAATATAGAAGGACAGGTACTTTCTCTATTACGCCAAACAGGTATTTTAATTATCTTGGCCTGCATACTCTTAGACAAGGCAATGACTTCATCAATATTACCGGAACTATCGTCCATAGTCATTACGCCAAAATCATAGCCGCCTTCCAGGTTACCCACCTGAAGAGGAGCCAGACAAGCAAAAGCCATATCTCTTATGGCGATCAACTCATTTGACGAATAAATTTTCAAGCTGGTATGATAGACACCGGCAGGTAACTCATTCAATTTGAACTCATTAACCTTAACCTCGCCTTCAACGCCGGACAATACCCAGGCCTGACGAAAGACTTCTCTTTTATCTCGATCCTGAACTACCAGATCGGCTCGATAATCAAGCATACCGGCACTCTGCAATTCAACCTTAAGCACTGGCTTTTGCCCGGGGGCGAAAATATTGGCCACCTTATCAGTTTTAAGCAAGACTCTGGGTAACTGATATATGCCAATATCATCAAACCAGGCTACCGCATTGATATTCTGCTCAAAAACATTAGCCCCTGCCAGAGATGTGTCCCATTGGCTCTTTTGCAAAAGCCATACACTGACAGAGACATATCTGGCCTCCGGGAATTCGCCGGGGATATAAACATCTATCCTGCTCCAGGTATTACCGCCCATATCAGCAGGAGAAACCAGGCGGGAATACCGCCTGCTACCCGAAATCTCCCTTCCCAGTCGGTCAGTAAGATAGCAGCAGATCTGAGCCCGGCAATCTCTGGCATCGCCCATAGCGACATAACCAGTTACCTGACAATCACTGCCAGGCTTAACGATCTGGCGTCTGCTGTCGTATTCAAAACCGACACTGCCGCCATCTGAGATCAACTTAAAGCTATATTCGCCACTACGGGCCAGATCATCACTCAAGGCGCCCCGGGAATAATGAGGGAACCCTTCTCGCCCCACAATCTTATTCCAGAACATAGGAATATCCTGAAAATGAATATCCCTTTCTTCAAAGTCAAACACCGACACGATCTGATGGCCAGAATCACCAATCCTGGCCGCCAGAATCATATTTGGTATAATAAGCAACAGCAAAATAAATGTCCATATCCGTCCGGACATCAAAATACTCCTTGGCCGGCAATCACCCGCCGGGCATACTATCATTAAATTTTCATCAGTTTACTCTGAAGATAAACAGACAACAGCCCCCAAAAAATAGCAGCAAAAACAACACTGCCACCTGATTTTGTCTCAATCATCTATAATTCAGTACAAAGCAATTGCCCTGGCTATACTATTTACGAACAATGCGAGTTTTTCTTACTTCTTTTTTCTGGGCATTTTTCTTCAAAGCAGCATCAGTACCATCCATAACCTTTATCGCCTTTTTCAGGTCAGCTACCTTAAAAATACCATTAGTCTTACCGCCTCTGGCACCAGAAGTTACATAGCAGTAGGTAATATTGATATGATGTTCAGACAGCTTGGTAGCCACATCAGCCATAGCCCCGGGACTATTTGGCATAGTAACACATAGCACTTCAGTTTCATTAACCTGTAAGTTGAGCTTTTCAATAATAGACCTGGCATGGTCCGGACTGGCCGGCACTATCCTCAAAACACCATGCTCAACCGAGTCCATCATGGTCATAGCTACAATATTAACCTTGCCATCAGCCAGCTCATTAAGAACCTGAGCCAATATACCCGGCTTATTTATTAAAAAAACTGACAATTGTTTCATTATCTTCATTTTCAGTCACTCCTGATCTCTTTATGTTTTTAAGATATCTAAATTCTATCCTGCCTAAATTATAGGTTATTCCCCGCCACAATAAAGCCTTTTTTAAATAGTTTTAACATAAGCCTCTATATATACTAATTATACAATTCACCAGGCAAGAATGTAAACCAAGCTGATGAGCAAACACACTCATTAGCTGTAACTATTTATTATTAAACAACTTCCGCTGCATTAAAAATATTTACCGCTAGTTACTTGTAACAATAGATAAATGATGATAAAATGGGCCATTTATTATAGATGAATTATAGTCTGGCTTAAAGAGGCCTGCCTGAGAAGCTCACGGCCGTAATCGGTTAAATTGTGAATTTCTCAACCCAGTAGTGAAAGGACTTTATAAATTGCTACTTGACTCGTTATTAGGAAGATTCTCGATAGACATAGGAATAGACCTTGGCACCTGCAACACTCTGGTTAGTGTTCGCGGTCAGGGCATAATCCTGAACGAGCCTTCAGTTGTTGCCGTTCGTAAAGGAACCAATCAGGTACTTCAAAATGGTATGGCGGTAGGCCAGGTAGCCAAAGACATGCTTGGCAAAACGCCAGAGTCTATCTCCGCTATTCGCCCCCTGAAAGACGGCGTAATAAGTGACTTTGAGATTACCGAAGCTATGCTCAAGTATTTTATAGAAAAGGTAAATGGCCGCCGGAAGTTTATTCATCCGCGTGTAGTAATAGCCGTACCATCAGGTATAACTGCGGTCGAGCGGAGAGCCGTACTCGATTCAGCCGTAAGAGCAGGCGCAAGAAAGGCTTATCTCGTTCACGAGCCCAAGGCTGCCGGTATGGGTGCCGGTCTGCCAATAGTTGAGCCCACCGCATCAATGATAGTTGATATTGGTGGCGGCACGACGGAAGTTGCGATAATGTCACTAGGCGATATAAGTGTAAGCGAATCGGTGCGAGTAGCGGGCGACAATATGGACGAAGCTATAATCAACCATTTGAAAAGGACTTACAATCTATTGATCGGCCAGCCCCGCGCTGAGAAGATCAAGATCCAGATAGGTTCCGCCGGTCCGCTGGAACAGGAGCTGACAATGGAGATCGCCGGTCGTGACACTATATCTGGTCTGCCCAGAAAAATAGTTATCACCAGCGAAGAGATCCGTGAGGCATTAAAAGACCCGATAGCAACTATGATTAATGCCGTTACTCATACCCTGGAAATGGCAGAACCTGAACTTGCCGCCGACCTTATAGAAAATGGTATATGCCTGGCAGGCGGAGGCGCTCTGCTCAGAAAACTTGATGAGGTAATGAGTAATGCCACAGGTCTGAGGTGCTGGGTTGCTGACGACCCTCTGGGCTGCGTAGCACGAGGCACATGTATTCACCTGGAAAATCTGGAGTTATGGAAAGACACCATGGACTCAGATGATAGTGCCTGATAAAAGAAACCTATCGATAGCAATTCCAAATTCAGACAGATAGCTTACATAAACAACGAAGAAGTCAGTATTTACATAAAAACTGGTTTCTTTGTCGTTTAAGCATTTGTTCTGACGGGTCATTTAAAGCTATAATTAACTATGTAGAGACATAGTAATTATTTAGCAATGTAGTAATAACTACCAGCTATTACTGGATATTAAGAATTAGAGCAGGTAAAGCAAACAAATGAATCAAAACATTCCAGACATTAAGAAATTGGAGATAATTCATTATCCCAACCCTATACTCATGGAACAGGCAGCTCCGGTTAAGGAGATAGATGAAAATATAGTAGCCCTGAGTAACCGCATGATCGACATGATGGTCGAGTCAGATGGTGTAGGCCTGGCGGCTCCTCAGGTGGGTGTATCATTGCGTCTGATCGTGGTATCTCCCACTGGCAAGAAGGAAGATGCTGAAGTGCTGATCAATCCAGAGCTGACCAACCTGATAGGTTGCACCGATTCCGAAGAGGGATGTCTGTCACTGCCGGGGATAAGGGGCAAAATAAGGCGGTCAGAGTCTTGCACCGTAACGGCGTATGACCTTGATGGCAATAAGTTTACGATGGACGCCACTGATTTCACCGCCATAATCCTTCAGCATGAAACAGACCATCTTGATGGCACACTGTTTGTTGACAGGCTTAATGCGATCGGCAAAATGGCTGCCCGCCGGGGACTGAGATCGTTGGAACGAGAGTTCGATGAGTCCCACTAAATGCCTGTAACCTTCAAGACGATTTAACCAGCTTACATTCCCCAGCCCCAAAGAAGCCAAAATGAAAAAAATACTTCTGTTAATATTACTAACCATAACAGGTCTTACGGGCTGCCATAAGCCGGCAGCCATTAACAACCCACTGTCTGTCAAGGCACAATCAGATACTGTATGGCTGGCCTGTAAAGAGGAACTGAGAGACAGGGGTTTTGAGATCGATTTCCAGAATCGCAAACTCGGCATTATAGAAAGCAAGCCGCTGATAAGTCGTCAATGGTTCGAATTCTGGAAAAAAGATGTAGTTGATGCCGGGTCTCTGGCCAGGTCAAGCACACAGACGACAAACCGGATAGTAAGCATAAATATATCAGGTGAAGACACTGGCCAGATAATCAAATGTACTGTCCATGTCAATAAACAGTTCAGCAGTTCGATAGGCGGTTCAGCCGAGATCAGAACCGAAGATAATTACTACATTACCACTAATATGCTGGAAAAAAAAGATTCAGACAAGGAAACCATCTGGCAACCAGCCGGGAATGACACCGCTCTGGAACAGGCTATTCTCAGATCGATCAAGGCCAGAGTGCAATAAACTGGAAACCAGAAGGCAGCGAGCTTACAATTAGCGACCTCAAATCGTCAATATGAGCTTTAAAGTTGACGATTCAAGACCTCATATTACCAATATGAGACTTCATATTGACGATTTAAGAGTCCGTTTTTTCGACTTGATATAACGAAATCCCAATTATCAGTATCAAAAAGTGCTTACGCCGCACGGGCGGAACAAGTATCCAGAGCCCTCCTCAGGCGGATTTGCAACATCCTTGCTTGAGATTCTTCCCGGTTGTTAGTCAGGTCTGACAATAGCGGACGAATACCTTATAAATATATTAGTTTTTGTTAACCACTAAACACACCAAAGACACTAAAAAAAGAAAAAATTTTAAATTTCGTGTAGTTAGTGTGGTTCGTGGTTGTCTTTACGCCAGACGGGCAAGACTCCTTACGCCGGAGGGGCGAGACGGGCAAGTGGCGACTGGGGTGATTAAGCTGTTAGCGTTTACGCCTTCCGAGTCCAAAATTTAT
>JAFGDI010000393.1 GCA_016932145.1 Sedimentisphaerales bacterium | reverse complement strand
TTTTTCCGCTCCTTTAATGCCTTCTTCATGCTCTTTTCATTATTAATCTATCGGTTATCTCTACCATTATAATGAATTTCTCATTTTTTTAACCTTCCTTATTTTTACTACCCGTAACCAATTAACTTTTGCCCCTTTATCGTACTGTCATTGCCATACTTACAGACTTTATTCACTTTATTAAAAAAAAACTTTACTTCCTTATCCATTCTGATATAATACTTAATTCCAAGTTATATGAAATAATTTGTATTTAATTATAAACGGAGAGTTTACAGTGAAACAAGGCATTCATCCTGATTATGTAGAGTGCAAAGTAAGATGCGGTTGTGGTAATGAGTTCACTACTCGTTGCACGCTCCCTGAAATGCATGTTGAAATCTGCTCAGCCTGCCACCCTTTTTATACAGGCAAACAGAAGTTCGTTGACACCGCTGGTCGTATCGACAAGTTCAAAAAGAAATTCAGCGGCAACTACTTCAAAAAATAGCCATCTGCTAAATTATATCACGCTGGAGTATTACTGCTTAGACAGTCTGTACCCAGCGTGCTTTTTTTTAAATATCTGACGAATAAATCTCGACTAATTTCAATAAGCCCCTTTGAGACAACATCTTATGGCGTCATTATCATTATCTGTTACCGACAAAAAGATCATCGCTAAACTCGCTGATATTGCCCTGCAATATAAGGCTCTGGAAGAAAAAATGAATGACCAGGCCATTGCCAGTAATCCCCACGAGATCACGGCACTGGCTAAAGAGCATGGCAAACTCAAGCCTATGGTCGATGGCTACCACAAGTTCAAGTCATCTTATGACCAGTATCTTGAAGCCTGCGAAATTGCCGCCGATAAATCCGCCGGGCATGATATGATCGAACTGGCACTGGCTGAGATCGATGATCTACAGCAACAGCTCGCCTGCCAGCTTGAAGCCATTAAAGAAAAGCTCGTTATGAGCGATGATGCCGCTATCGACTCGGTTATCGTCGAGATAAGGGCCGGCACCGGCGGTGACGAAGCCGCTCTCTTCGCCGGTAACCTATACGATATGTATAAAAGCTATAGCGAAAAAATGGGCTGGAAAGTCGAACCTATGGAATTCTCTCCCTCGCCGATCGGCGGATATAAAGAGGTAATTTTCGGCATCAAAGGTGATGGCGTCTGGCAGGCACTGGGCTACGAAGGCGGCGGACACCGCGTACAAAGAGTTCCAGCTACCGAATCGCAAGGCAGAATTCACACCTCCGCTGCTACTGTCGCGGTTCTGCCTGAACCAGAAGATGTTCAGATCGATATCAAAAAAGATGATGTCGTCGAACATGTTTGCCGCTCTAGTGGACCTGGCGGTCAAAATGTTAATAAAACTAACTCCGCTATTAAACTCGAGCATGTCCCTACTGGTATTACCGTTAGTATGCAGGACGAAAAAAGCCAGCATAAAAACCGTGACAAGGCCTGGCGAATACTCAAAAGCAGAATATTCGAACGAATGACTCAGGAAGTTAACGCTCAACGAGCTGACCAGAGAAAAACTATGATCGGCTCTGGCGACAGATCTCAACGCATCAGAACTTATAACTTCCCCCAGAACCGCGTCACCGACCATAGAATAAATCTTACTCTCTATGCTCTCGATAAGTTCATGCTCGGCGATATGGACCAGATGATCAAAGGTCTTATAGATTTCGACAAACAACAGCGACTCGAAAATCTGTAACCGACAATCTCCCTCCCCTGACCATACAAATGTTCACCTGCATTAAAACCCGTAGAGACGCATGATTATGCGTCTCAATATCTCATTACAAGTCAATCCGCCCAGTAAAAATATCTGCATTTACGAGACGCATAATCATGCGTCTCTACCAATAAAAAAGACCACATCAGTTTTATACCCGATGCGGTCTTTTATTTATCTTCTTAACAGATCATCAATAATTCTGATCCAGTTCCAGTGAGCCGAAATTATCTTCTTCCATCTCACTCTGAATAATTATTTTCGGCTTGATCAATACCAGCACAATATTCTCATCCTTGGTCTTATTACGCGTTGAGAACAATCTGTTCAATACTGGTATATGAGCCAGACCAGGCACACCGCTTTCCTGCTCAACCTCACCAACCAACTTCTGGCCACCCAGCAGCAGTGTACCGCCATCTGGAACTGATACCTTGGTATCAACCTGTGTTACTGAAGTCTGCGGTAACTGAATACGAACTGTCATATCGCTCTGATTAGGGATATCTGTTCCATCTACCTGGTCAACTGTCGATTCTTCAGAACTTACATAACTGAAATCGAACATAGAATCCAGGATCTCCTGACTGAAATCGATATTCATAACCACATAACGCTTATCAAAAGTTATATATGGTGTCAGATTCATCTCAATACCAGAGGTGAGAGTATCAGTCTCAACATCATAACCTACCACACCAACGCCGGCTTCCGGATCCATCTCAGATACATATACAAATTCACGACTGAAGTTTACATAGGCATTTTCACCATTGAAAACAGTTACATGCGGTGCTGTCAACATCCGGCTGCGGCTGTTAGCCTTGGTAGCTCTGATCAGGAAATCTACCTGAATATTATCCAGGAAGGAACCTGACATCTGGAACGCACTTGGCACAGCTCCACCACCCAGAGAGCCTGTCATACCTGTTGAGGCACTCGGACTGGCCCATTCTGCATGCTGCTGCTCTACCTCTATATCGCCCCACTTATCCCAGCCATGTTCAGAAGCACTCAGCAGGAAGTCAACATCAACGCCTATATCTTCCAGCATATTATTGTTAATGGTCAGCAGGCGAGTCTCAAGTGATACCTGATCGCCAAACATAGCACGCAATGATGCCAGAAAATCTACGATCTCCTGATGAACTTCCGGTGTCTGATAAATATTAAAATAAATATTACGGAACGGAATTATCTGGCCATAGCCCTGCTGATTCAACTGGGCTGTATCATCCTGGCCATCAAGACCACCACGATTACCGCCAGCATTCATACGGTAATTGCCCATGCCAAACCGCCAGCTATTGGGCGATATAGACTGCATCAGGAGCTGATTGAGCTCCATTACCTGCATATAATTGCTCACTCCACCACGGCTGGTACCGCTATTATTATTGCCAAAACCACTACTATTATTACTACTGCTATTATTGCCGCTGCTGCTATTACTGCCGCTGCTGCTGTTATCACCTATAGCTGTATTGTGCCAGTTTTCTTCCTGACCTTCTGTATATCCAAGGTTTATGAGGTCGTTCTTGCCAGACTTACTATCGCCCTGGCCTTTAACGCCCCTCTTACCATTATTGCCATCATTCATGCGGTCAAAGCCATAGCCGCCGCCCATGCCGCCGCCCATGCCGCCCATCATACC